>NZ_JBEXGR010000021.1:0-127048 GCF_040607415.1 Micromonospora sp. NPDC005291 | reverse complement strand
CGACGAGCACCGAGCCCTGGGTCTGGAGCTGGATGCGATGCGCGTCGTGACTGTGGATGACGGGTGCCGCGCAGTGCTCGCAGGTGTCGGTCCGCGGGCGGCGCAGATTGGTCTGCGTCGAGAACGTGTCAACCGTCGCTGCTCCCCATCTGGCCGGTGCCGGCTGTCGTCAGCGATGGTGCTCCCGGTTGTCAGTCGGGCAGCATCCGCACATGCCGAGATGAGGGCGTTCTTTGCACGGGTCCCCGCTGCGGACACCACAGGTGCTCTTTACAGTTCCTTCGTGACTTCCTACGCGCTCACTCGCCCCGCAAAACTCCGACGGGGTGACCTGGTGGCGGTGATCGCGCCGTGCGGCTGGGTGCGGCCGGAACTCGCCACAGCGGTGACCGGGGCGCTGACTGCCTGGGGTCTTCGAGGACGCGTGGGCAGTAACGCCTTGCGCCGCCACTCCTACCTGGCCGGAACCGATGAGGAGCGGCTGGAGGATTTCAACGAGGCTTTCCGCGACCCGTCGGTGCGTGCGGTTCTGTGTCTGCGGGGCGGATACGGCGCACAGCGCATCGTCGATGGTATCGATTACGACGCCGTCCGTGCCGATCCCAAACTCTTCATGGGCTTCTCCGACATCACCGCCTTGCACGTCGCGCTCTGGTGCGAGACGAGGCTGGCGACGCTCCACGGCCCGACAGCGTCCTATCTCGCCACTCAATCGGAGAGTGTGACAGTGAGTGGCATTCACCGAGCGTTGATGACGAACGACCCGGTCATCATGACGCCGGACGAGCAGGAAGAGACCTCCAGCGTCCGGACGGTCGGCCGGCCGGGCGGAAGGAACGCTCCTGGGCGGCAACCTGACTCTGCTGGCCACGACAGTGGGGACGCGCCACCGGCCGGATCTGAGCGGTGCGATCCTGATGATCGAATGCGCCGATGAAGAGCCATATCGCATCGATCGCTCACTGGTGCAGCTGAAGCGAGCCCGCTGGCTCGATGCCGTCGCCGGCGTCGCGGTCGGCCAGTTCACCAACTGCACCGACGACGGCCCGACCCCAACGGTGCAGCGGGTGCTCACGGAACAACTCGGTTCGCTCGGTGTGCCGGTTCTCGGCGGCTTGCCGTTCGGCCATGGCGATCAGCAGACCGCGTTGGGTCTCGGCGTTCCGGCCGTACTCGACGCCGATTCGGGGACACTGACGGTTCACTCGGTCGCACAATAGAATCTTGATCGTCAGTGCCAAGAGACAGCCGCGCAGGCATCCGCCCATGCCGCATACAGGATTCCTGCGGCGTGCCGGGCTTGAATCAACTGGTCCAGACGTGGTGTGCGGCCTCAGCCGGCCAGGGTGCGGAGGTCGCGGACCACGATGGGCCAGATTTCCCTGGGCAGGTCGTGGCCGGTGCCGGGAAACTCGACGTAGCGGGCGTTCGGCACCGAGGCGGCGATGCGGCGGCCGGCGGCGGGGCGGATCAGCGGGTCGTGCTCGCCGTGCAGCACCAGGGTGGGCACGCGGAGCTCGTGCAAGCGCGGGCCGTGCCAGGTGGCGCTGGTCTGCCGGGCTTGGGCGCGGTTGTCGCGGACGCCGCTGGGCAGCCCGGCGTCGAGTTCGCGTTCGACGCGGAGGTGGGCGTCCTGCTCGTCGAACGGGTAGCCGGGTGAGGCGACCGCCCGCAGCAGGGCCAGGCCGGCCGCTACGTCGCCGTCGCGGCCGACGGGTTGGCGCATGCGCGCCAGGCGTGCCAGGAACGGCAGGTGAACGTAGCGCAGGACGGCGGCGCCCCGGACGTCGCTGGGTATGGCGGCGAACGTGGTCAGGGTGTGCACGCGTTCCGGGTGGCGCAGCGCGGTGCGCTGGGCGACCAGGCCGCCCTGGGAGATGCCGAAGAGGTGGGTGCGGGGCCAGCCGAGCACGTCCAGGACGGCGACTGTGTCGTCTGCCATGTCCTCGGCGGTGTAGGCGGGCGGCCGACGGCGGAACAACGCGGTCAGCGGGTTGCCGACCGGAACGTGGTCGAAATGGGTGGAGCCGCCGGCGTCGCGGCCGTCGAAGGAGGCTACGTGGAAGCCGGCTTCGATCAGCGCGGTGACCAGGCCGTCGGGCCAGTAGAAGCGGGAGACGCCGAGCCCCATGATCAGCAGCAGCGGGTCACCGCCGGCACCGCCGAGGTCGTCGACAGCGAGGCACACGTCGCCGTTGAGTGCAGTGAGCGAAGTTCTGGTCATCTCGGCCTCACTTGTTCGAGAACGGTGTTCGCGAACACCGTATCTAGAACGGTAGGGTGGGCGCAACCGAGGGGGTGGCATGGAAGCGGTACCGGTATGGCTTCGGGAACGGCGCACGGGAGTGGGCCGGCCGGCCGAGCGGTCACGGGCCGAAGTGACCGCCGCGGCGATCGCGCTGGCCGACCGGGAGGGTCTGACCGCGGTCTCGATGCGCCGCATCGCCGCCGGGTTGGGCACTGGCGCGGCAACGCTGTACCGCTACGTCGACAGCCGAGACGATCTGCTCGACCTCATGACCGATGAGGTGGCGGCCGCGTACGAACTGCCGGCGCCAGGCGGTCCCTGGCTGCAAGGTCTGCTGGAGGTGTGCCGGCAGGGGGGAGAATTGATGCGACAGCACAGTTGGCTGCCCGAGCTGGTGCTCACCCGCTCGGCCCTCGGCCCGCACGGCACCGACCTGCTGGAGCACGTGCTGGCGGTCCTCGCTGGGCACCCGGCTGAGGTGGGCCGCAAGCTGGAAGCGTTCGCCGTGATGAACACGCTCACCGCCGCGATCACCCTGAACGAACTCAACGGCGGCTCGAGTGCCCGGCAGAGGCAAGGCGCGTACCTGGCCCACGTGGTCGCGGCGGGCCGGCACCCCCACCTGACAGCGGCGCTGACCAGCGATCCTTTGGTGCCCGCGCCCCGCTTGGAGGACACGGTGTCGAGGGTTCTCGTCGGCTTGCTGGAGCAGTGATCAGCCGGCGACACACAGGATGCCTCCGGGTCCGATCAGTCGACGGCGCTTTCAATATTGCCGATCATTCGTCGCATGACTTTGAGCGCGATGACGTAATCCTCGTCCGGGATGCCCTCGTGGACCTCGGCTCGCAAACCAGTTACCAGCTCTTTGATGCGACCTTGGGCCGCCCTGCCGATGTCAGTCAGCCGAAGTCGTCGGGCGTCATCCGCCTCGACCCACCCCCGATACAGCAACTGGTCGACAGCGCGAGGTACCTCGTAGGGAGTCTCCGCGATATCTGTCAGCTGGGCCGTAATGTCCTCGCGGGTCAGGCCGTCACCGATGTCCACCCGGGTGAGCACCCACCATTGCGGCTGTGTCACATCGATGCCCGCCATCACGTCACGGAGGCGATCGACGACAGCCCTGTGCACGGCACCGCTCCAGTAGCCGACGGGCTGCGCGGCGAGCGCATCCTCCGCGACGGAAGGATCCGCGGTCGCGGGCGCATGTCTCGGATCCATGTTTCTCCAGTCCCACAGTAGACATATGATCCCGATGACTCTAACTGCCACCCCTGTGTCACTTCCGCCGTGATAGTGGAGCGCCCTTCTTTACCGAGGCCGAACGCACTCATCTGCCGCTGGTCGTGCGGGCTCAGCGCTCACGACTGCCTGGTCACCGAACTGGCGCGTGGCTGGTCGTGACTCGCTGACGGGACGCCTTACCAGGTCAGGCGAGCGCCTCTTTGGCGACTTCCGCCGGCGTCAGGGTAGCGTCGATGGAGGTCAGCCTGCCCGATGCGCGGTAGTGACTAAGTACGACTGCTGCGGCCGGTCGGTAGGACTGCAGACCCACGGTGACGTGGTCGGGGTTGTCGTCGTGTCGTTGGAACAGTTCCCCTCCGCGGTGGTCGCAGCCGTTGGGGCGCGCTGGGGCGACGAACTGGGTGCGCCAGGTCCTGCCGCAGTCGCGGCAGGTACGGCGGCCGGTCAGACGGCGAAGGACTTCGACGTCGGGCAGGACGAGGTCGATTGCCCTGTCGATGGGTGGGCCGAGGTCGGACAATAGGGCGTCGAGCGCCGCTGCCGTGACGGCGTGATTGGGGAAGCCGTCGAGGACGAAGCCAGCGGCGACGTCGGGCTGGGTGAGACGGTTGCGGATCATGGACAGGAGCACCTGGTCCGGTACGAGTTCACCAGCGTTCATGTGCTGTAGGGCCTGGAGCGCGGTAGGAGTTTCCGCCCGCATTTCGGCCTGGACGGCGTCCCCCAGACTGAGGCACGGAACGCCGAGCCGCGTAGCGATGGCGCCGGCGATGGCCTCTCGGTCGGAGCCGGGAGGTCCCAGAACGGCAAGGCGCATCGGGGCAGCCTAACGCCGTAGAGGCGGATCCTCCCACCTCTCGCGCTGACCGCTATGGTCATGCAGCGTGAAGAGCGATGACGAGATCCTGAAGATGCTTCGCCAAGACCTGGGACTCGCCGAACTACTGTGGAGGGTCTGCGAGTTCGACCTCACGCGCGGCGACCACGGCGAGCCCGTTCGGCTATCGTCCGGGCAGGCACTGGAAGGCATAGCAGGTGACTCCACTGGCGGCACGTTCTTCCTCTGCGGTGAACGCCGCTCGATCCGTCCAGTCTTGTATGCCAGCTCCGAAGGCCAGGCCGGCCTTATCGGCCGTAGCCTTGCCGAAGCCTTGGAGATCATGATCGAACTGCCGTCCTGGTGGGACTGCCTGAAGTTCTCCGGCGGCGGGGATCTGGCGACCATGGAGTCCGCTGCGGAGCACCTACAGCGCGACGAACTCAGAGACCAGCCGGAGCTTGGCACGAAGCGGCTCCAACTCGCGACAGCACTGTCCTTGGACCTGGCGACTACTCCCCTGCTGCTGGCCCGCTTGCGTGATGCGGTGGCCACCCCTGACGTCGTCCTCACCGTCGAAACCGGTGAGGAGTACGAGTCGCTGTTCGGGCCGTGGCAGCCGAGCCGCAACCCCTCTTGGAGTCGAGGACCTCTGTCGCAGCCAACGACCGAACGCCAAGATCAGATGCGCTGATCTGCCGCGATCCGCGCGACTGCAGCTGAACTGTGGGGCCCCGGTGGAGCCGTTTCGGGAGCCCGCTCACGATGAGCGGGCTCCCGTAGCCTGGCCCGGCTCGAACGGTGCTGCCATCCCTGGATCAGTGACGTGCGGTACCGGCGCCGCACGTTGGGCAGGCCGGCCTACGAGGTTGGTGCGTCCAAGCCCTGGTAGGGGAGTTCGTATACCTCGCAGGTTGTTCCTGCTCCCCATTCCGGTAGGCCCCGCCGTCAGCCATGGCCGAAGCAGGACGTCGGCGTGCACGGCGCGATCGTGGGCATCGACGTGCAGGTCGTCAAACGGTCCGACACCCGGCCCGGGTTCGTGCCGGTCAAGAAGCGGTGGATCGTCGAGCAGGTCTACGGCACTCTGATGCTGGCACCGCCGCCTGGCCCGCGAATACGAGAGCCGCCCGGAGTCCTCGGTGTCGCGAACACTGTGGGCATCGACGGCCGGCATGATCTGCCGGCTGACCCGAACCACCACTCCGATCTGGCGAGACGGATAAGAGGGCCCGCCGGTGCACCTCGACACGATCCTCACCCTCATCGGCGCACGCGAGACCACCGCCACCGCCGGTCGACTGCGCGAGCAGATCAGCCTGCTCTCCACCGAACTCACCCGCAGCGACCGTGAACTGGCCGACCTGGCGACCACCCGCACCATGCTGCAGAACCTAGCCGCGACCGAGTTCACCGCCGACGACCCGACCAGCGTCAGTTCCGCCTACCAGCAGATCCTCACGGTCCTGCCCGCCGCGACCGCCGGCATGCGGGGCCAAGGACATCTGCCTCGCCCTCGACATCGAGCCCTTACCGAAGAACGTCGAAGGCACCCGAGCGAAGCTGAACAGCCTGGTCATCCGCGAGGTCGTCACGGGAACCAGCCCGGCATCTTCGCCCTGATCAAGAAACGGACCTGACCTGCCGGAACGTCCTCTCAGGTGAAAGCCTCACATCGCGACTTGTTGATTCCTGTACAAATATGGGCGGCCCGCCGAATATCCAGCAAGAGTTCGGTGTGTAACGGTTCGGTAGCCTGCCGGGTGCGATGAGGCGGCACCGGGTCCTTGTCAGTGGGTGCCGGTGACCGTGCCCTGCTCCGCAGCTCATCAAGGATCCGCTCGGTGGTGCCGCGCTCGTTGAAGTGCTTGAAGTGCCCGTAGACGGTCTGCCGTAGCGGGAAGTCGGGCAGGTACCGCCAGGCACAGCTGGATCGGACCACGTACAAGATCGCGTTCACGATGTCCCGGCGGTCGTGCTTGAACGGCCGGCCCATCCACTTGGGCTGCGGCAGCATCGGCTCGACGATCTCCCCCTGCACGGGACTGAGCACATCGAGCCGATCGAGCTGCGTGACGTGTGGTGCAGCTCGGCAGGCGACGGCTGGTCGCCTGCCGAGCTGGCCTCAGCTCAGAGGTTCGACCTTGCGGTCGCCCAGGGCGGAGGTGAGTCGCACCGGGACCACCGACTCCTTGGCGATTGCTGGGCAGTCTTTGCCGGCCGCCTCGGGTAGCAGTCCGACGCGGATCCGGAGGCGCACCGCCGTTTCACTCTCTGTCACTTCCGGCTCGGCGCCGTAACAGTCGGCGGGTCCGGCCGTCACGGTGACCTCGAGGGTTCGATCGTCGACACTGCGCCAATCGCGCCACTGAACAACCTGCGCGTCGATTAGGCCGCTCCGGGTCGGCAACGCTTCCGGCCGTGTCGGTCCGGTCGGCGCTCGGACGCCTGACGTGTCGCTGCCGGGCTCGGCTAGGGAGCCGCAGGCGCTCAGTGCGGCCACCACAGCCAGCAGCCAGGCAGCCAGTGGAAGTGGTGGCCGCATTCTCATCGGTTCAACTTACCAATCAGCGTTGGCGGCGTTCATCGCGTCGACGACAGCCTGGTCGAAGTATGGCCCCTTGTTGACGCCTTCGCTGTTCACCGTGGACATGACCGAGCGGACCGAGCCGAGTCCGCTGGCGTTGTCGTAGTTCCAGGTCCACGGTCCGCCCGAGGAGCCACCTCCGAAGTTGCAGGTGATTTTGGATTTGTTGTCCAAGATGCTGTTGTCGGTGGCAGTGCCCCAGCAAGCCCACATGACGTTGCCGCCGTCACGGTTGCTCGGATATCCGAAGATCGACGTGTCGAACTCGGTGCCACCGTTGTAGACCAGGCCGTGCCCGCCGATGGTGTTGACGACTGTCGTGTTCCAGTCGCCGCCGGAGTAGGTGGTCACGAAGCCGACGTCCCGGTTGAGGTTGCTGTTGTTGATCCACTCGTTGAAGGTCCGCAGCCAGTACGCCTGGAAGCGGCCGACCGGGTCGTGGTCGGTGTTGAAGGCGTTGTATCCCGGCACGAAGACGAGGTTCTGCAGCCAGGTGCCGCCCTGTCCGTCATGGACACAGTGACCGGCGGTGATCAGCACCCGCTTCGACGAGGTGTTGATCGCTGACGCCGAGCACCACGAGCCACTTTCGTAGCCACCGATGAACAACTTGCCATTGGTGATCGAGAAATTCGTCACCGGTGGCGGGGCGTTGGTCACGCTCTGCGAGATCTGAGCGGCAACCGGCTTCGCCGCGACGTCGGCGGTCTTGCTGGCCACGGCGCGGGCCTTGTTCTCGACCCATTCCGCATCTCCGGGGGCATCCAGCGACTTGGCTGCCTTCATCCGTTCCGGCGTCCAATACGCCAGCACCTCGGGGTCTCCGCCGGTGCGCTCGAACGACTTCAACTGTGTGGGCGTGTAGTTGCGCACCGCTTTGTCGCCCGGCAGCCGCACCGGGGCAGGCGCACTGCTGGTGCTCAGATCGGAGCCGCTGATCCGAGCGGGCGAGGGGTTCGCCCCGGCGGGAGCGCCCGCGGGAGCGGTGAGTAAGGCGATTGTTGCGACGGCCGCAGCCAGTGCGGCGGCCCCCAGGCGTCTCAGGCTTCTCGGACAACGGATTTTGCTTGACGAATCCATCCGGCTGACTCCCCCTGTTCAGCAACCGTTTCCGGTGCTCTCGAAGCCGTCTTCATGCCGCTCGGCGACGGCTGCCATCGAGAGGTGAAGGTACCGAAGGAATCGTTCTATATCTATGCCATCCCATGGACCGTAAGTGCGCGAGGAGCTACCGAGAGAGATCGAATCAATGCGACCTGCATGCACAGATGCAAATGTGTTTTTGGACACAGTCTCGTGCCGTCCGTCATGTACGCCACCGGCGGCTGATGTGCTCGACGACCCGCACCCGCAGCCAGGCCGGTGAGCCGGTACGAGAAAGGGATCCCCGGAATTGAGCGGGTTCGACCCGATCCGTCACGATCAATGTGTTCAACCGGACGTCCATCGGCTCCGCGACGAGGTCCGGTCGGCTGCCTCCGAGGCCGCGCTCGTCGCCGAACTGATGCGTCCGGTCGAGGATCCGGTCGGGCGAGCCGAATGGACTTATCCGTCTCACATCGCGTCCCTCGCCCGGCGGTACCGGATCAGCTCCCATCCAGCCGAACAGCAGGACGGCCTCCTCAAACTCGGCGAAGGCATCGCCCGCGTGCTCGGCATCCTCGCGCCGGGCGAGCTGATCGCCGGCCAGGTCGGGTTCACCGCCGCGCTGCGCGGCCAGTTGCGGACCGGCGCCACCTTCGGCACCTGGACGACGTTCATCGGCCGGTTCGCCGAGGGTGCCGTCACGCCGCCGCTCACCGACCTCGCCCGGCTCCGTGACGTGGGTGGCGTCCGCGACGTGCTGGCCGCGATCAAGCAGGTCCGCAACCGTACCCACCACTCGCACGGGGTACGCGCTCACCATGAGATCGAGAAGGACGGGGAGACACTCGAACCCCACTCATCTAGAACAGCGGCTCGTTTGACCCGTGTCCGTACGCTCGCGAATGTTCGAGCACTATCGGGAGGACGATCTATGTCGATGTCACGGGCCGCGAGTGGGGACTTCGCCAGCATGCTCGATGCCACTGTCGGTGCCCTTCGGGCGGTGAGCCCACCGCCGGAAGACGAGGAAGTCGCCCGGCAGCGGCGGATCGGCGAGGCAGCGGATGGCCAAGTCTCTGCCGAGTTCGGTGCCGACGGTCGGCTTTCGTCGCTTGCCGTGGATCCGCGCTTAATGCGCCTGGGCTCCGCCGAGCTGTGTGACCGGATCGTCGAGGCGGTGAATGCGGCGATCGACTCCATGCGTAGCGGCGTCTCCGCGCCGGGCGCTGCGGACCTTACGCAGCTCACCGAGCAGCTGCAACAGGTCCGGGATACGGCGGTGCCGCGGCTGAGCACGTTTTTGCAGACATTGACCGAGGCGCAGGCCCGGATGTCCGGCGGGAGTGCTGACCGGTGAGCGGCTTCGAGGTGGAGCCCGCGGCCCTGCGAGCAGGCGGTGATCAGGTGATCGGCGCGGCCGAGCGGTTCATCGGGCAGCTCGAGAGTTTCGAGGCGCAGATGGCCGGCTACGGCGAGCCCTGGGGCGGCGACGACATCGGCTCGCTGATCGGGGTCGTGTACACCGGGGTCTCGGCCTGGGTGCTGGACTGCATCGGTGTGGCTGCCGAGGAGATCGGCGCGGCGGGCAGCGATCTGACCGCGATGGCTGACAACTACGAGTCGGTTGAGCGCGAAACCGCGAACGCGATGCGCGACATCCTCGGAATTCTGGGGTGAGGGATGGGACTTCAGCTGCCGGGTGAGCTGGTCACCGCCCTCGGTTGGATCGGCTTTTCCTGGCCGGAGGGTGACGAGGAGAAGCTGTTCGAGATGGGGCAGGCCTGGATCGACTTCGCCGGGACGATCGCCGACGCCTCTGGGGAGGCTGGCGCGGCCGCTGCGGCGGTGATGTCGAAGCAGAGCGGCGAGGCGATGCAGGCGTTCGACCAGTGGTGGACGAAACCGGAGAGCGGGCCAGGCACCCTGCCGGACTACGCTCAGGCGGCGATGCTGGTCGGCACCGGCCTGATCATCTGCGCCGGGATCGTGCTCGCGTTGAAGATTCAGATGATTGTGCAGCTGGCCATCTTTGCCTTCCAGGTGGCGCAGGCCATCGCAACCGCGGTCGTCACCTTCGGCGCGTCGCTGGCTGAGATCCCGATTTTCCAAATGATCACGCGGGAGATCGTCGGCCTGCTGATCGACCAGGTGATGACGGAGCTGATAAGTGGCTAGCCGGGGCCGGGAGGGTGGCCGGAAGCGAGGTGGCGCGGCCAAGCCGAAGGAGGGCAACCTCGTCGGCGCGGCGGTGAAGAAGGCCTCAGCACCCCCGGTGAAGCGCCACAATGATCTGCCCGAGGTCACCATCCGGGTCCAGCGTAAAAGCACACACCACCGCACCGACTTCGACCGCAAGATGGCCGCCTTGAAACGGCTAAGCGATCAGGGAAAGCTATTCAAGCAGGCGAACCCGGTAGCGCGCGACACCAGCATTACCGGCGGGTTCAAAGACCGGATCATCCGGAAGATCCACAACAAGTACGTCAAGAACAACAAGGGCAGCGACGCGCAGAAGGCCAAAGACCGTGAAGCGGCCGAGCGGATGAAGCAACGGGTGCGCGACCAGAACCCCGATCATGTCTGGGAGCTGCAACTTGGCGGTCCTGACGAGGTCAGTAACCTGAAGCTGATGGACGCCGACACCAACCAGGACATCGGCACCCAGATCCGGGTGCAGATCATGAACCTGCCGGACGGCACGCCGATCCGAATAGAGGTAGTGGATTGAACCCCGATCTGCGGGAACTCATCGAGGAGCTGCGCGCCGACCTGGTGGCGGACGAGGACAACACCGTCAGCTGGGGAGAGATCAGCGCGGGCGCGCCGACCGACAAGATTTCGGCCGAGGTACCGCAGCCGGTACGCGAGCTGATGGAGGTCGCCGAGAGCATCGCGGCCGGCGGGTTCTACCTGCCCGGCATCTCCTCCTCAGCCCGTATGCAGAGCGGTCTGAAGATGATGCCCGAATACACCGGCGTCGCCGCCGAGCCCGACGAGTGGTTCTACCTCGGGCGCCTCAAGGAAGAGCCGCTGCTGCTGCGGCGCGACTCCGGCGCGGTCTGGTACTTCCCGCAGATCAGCACCGACGAGTGGTTCATGCGCGAGGCTTTCCAGGAGATCGCCCCGGACCTGGACTCGTTCCTCGCCTATTACCTGTTCGGCGCGGGCTACGCCGAGATCGGCTATGACGATGACGACTGGTGGCGGTTCCTTGAGGAAGAGGACCTGACCGCCCCCGGCGAGCAGGAGGACGAATGAGCGTGTCGCTGGCGGAACTCACCGCGCTCTGGGGCGCGGACGGCGTGATCGAGGTCCCGGCCGACCTGCTCGGCGACGTGCTCACACCGGGAGTCCTGCCGGCCGGTGCCGCTCTCCCGGTCGAGGTGCCGATCCTGTTCACCGCGGACGTCACCGCCCCGGGCATGACGCCGTTCGGCAAGCTGAAGATCGAGATTGGCGACGAGGGCCCGCGGATGTACGTCATCCTCGGCAGCTCGCCCGATGACGCCCAGATGCTCTACATCCTTGACTCGCAGAACGGCTCGGTCATCCTGCTGGACCTCGCGACACCGAACTTCGAGCACGTCAACGCCTCGTTTGCCGCGTTCGTCGAGTTCCTCTACAAGCTCGGGCAGCTTATCGACACCGACCCGGGCGGCAGGGCCCGCGCCGAGCTCGCGGCGGCCATCCGCGCCGAGTTGACGCAGGTCGACCCGTCCGCATTCACCGATCCAGAATCGTGGTGGAGCATCGCCTTCGACCAGCTCGAGTCCACCGCCGCGTAGCCTCGTGCCGCTGCCTGTGCGCCGGCACTTTCGTGGATCTCAGCGCGGGCTACAGCAGCCTGCGGTTGATTGCCGGATGTGGAGGATCAGCGGTTCGCGCCGTCTGGTGATCCGATCAGCGAGACTGGTGAGCGGCGAGGGTTCTGGCGTGAGTTCGAGGACAACGACGTGCGGTCCACGAGTTGTGGAGGCAGGATCTCGCGCGGAGTCTCGGGGGACATGCGGGGTTTGTTGGTGACCGAGAGGCGGAAGCCCGCGTCGGTGAACGCATCCGTCATCGCGCGCAACGGCCGGTGCCAGAAGGTCAATTCCGAGCCCTACGCCGACTTCTCGATCGCCGGCAGCCTCCTTGTCGACCAGCCGCTTGTCCCGCCGTGCTAACCAAGAGGGCGTAGGCTGCTGGCCCTGAACGCATCGGGTACTGCCGCTGGCCTACTTTCGCGAAGGGCTGGTGGTACCAGGTGAGAGCAGTCGTGTACGACCGGTACGGGTCCCCGGATGGGTTGCGAATCGAGAATGTCCCCAAGCCCTACCCCGCTGCCCGACAGGTGCTCGTCAAGATCGCGGCGACCTCGGTGAATTTGAGCGATTGGGAGACTCTGCAAGGTTCGCCACTGTATTCGCGCATCGGTGGGCTGCGCTCCCCGGCACGCCGGACCCTCGGCTCGGACATCGCCGGATGGGTCGACGCGGTAGGCTCCGCCGTCACTCGGTTCCGACCCGGTGACGAGGTGTATGGCGACAACCTCATGCTCAAGGGCGGTTTCGCCGAGTACGCGATCGCGCCCGAATCGGTCCTGGCCCGCAAGCCCGCCGCCCTGACCTTCGCCGAGGCGTCGGCGATCCCACAGGCAGGCGTGATCGCACAGCAGGGCACCGCGGGCGCCGCAGCCGGCAACCGGGTCCTGATCAACGGCGCCGGCGGAGGATCCGGCGCATTCGCGATCCAGCTAGCCAAACGACTCGGTGCCCAGGTAAGCGGCGTCGACAACGCGGGCAAGCTCGACTTCATGCGCTCCGTCGGCGCGGACGAGGTGATCGACTACCGCAGCCGGGACTTCACCCGCAGCGGCCCGTACGATCTCATCCTCGATCTGGTCGCGCACCGATCGGTGTTCGCCTACCGCCGCGCACTGGCCCCCGGTGGCCGCTACCGGTGCGTCGGCGGATCGGTCTCGGCGCTGCTGCGCGTCCTGACGATCGGCGCGGTGGCCGGCCGGCTCACCCACCGCCGGCTGGGCGTGCTCGCCGTCCGGGAAGGGCCGACCCACTTCGAACCGGTGGCCGAACTCTGCGCGGCGGGTGACCTCGTCATCCACATCGACCGCGCCTTCACGCTCGACGAGACGCCCGAGGCGTTGGCCCACGTGGGCAAGGGACGCGCCCTCGGAAAGGTCGTCGTGAGCGTCAATTGAACAGATGTCAGCGATCGGCGCCGCGAACAACCGAATCTGTCGATGAGCGGGCGCCTGGTCGGAACCGCCCAGACGACGTCCGCGCCTGCCTCCCCCGATGACGGTCACGTCAGGTCGGGCCATGATCGAATCCCAACGCGTAGCCGTGCCGGGCAACGACGGTGGCGAGCTCGACACCGCCCTCGCCTTCGTGTCCTTCGCCCGATCATGCGTGCTGAAGAAGGTCGCGGGCTTGAACGAGGAGCAGTTGCGGCGCCGCCTGGTCGTCTCCGACACCACACTGCTGGGCCTGGTCCAGCACTTGACCGACGCCGAACGGTACTGGTTCGGCTACACGTTCGCCGGCGACCCGCGCTACGCCGACGTGGACTTCGACATGGTGGTCGAGCCAGGCCGGTCCCCAGATCAGATCATTGCCCGCTATCGGGCTGCGATCTCCGAAGGCGACGCCCACCTCAGGCAGCCGCTGGCCCGGACGTCCTCACCGCACAGCCGGTCGGTGACGTGCCTCGTACGCTTCGCTGGGTGCTCGCTCACATGACGAGCGAGACCATCCGGCATGCCGGTCACGCCGACATCCTGCGGGAGCTTCTCGACAGTGCCACCGGCGGTAAGAGATCGCGGTTCGGGGCCGCACCCACGATCTCGGCCGATGGCGTCGTCGGCACGGGTATGTCGCCAGCCGGGCAGAGGCTCTATGCCTGTGGCGGACGATCATCGGGGGCTGCCAGATGAGGACACGTGGCGCTGTTGCAGACGCTCGGGTCGACGGCAGGAGCGGTGAAGCCGGGAAGTCTCAGCCGCCGAGCAGGTTGCGCTGCTGCGCCGCGTCGGTACGCCCGGGCTCCGCTCGCCGAACGGGTTGCTAGGCCGTCACGGTCGGTACTGTTGCTTAGACCCTTCTCCGACGGTGGCGTCCGGGCTGATGTTCAGGCCCGCGGCCATGTGAACCGGCAGCTGGTAGACACGTTCGATAGGCAGGTGGGCTGCTGCCGCCTGTACGTCCCCGCCGTGCAGAAGGTCCCTGACGCGGTGAACAGTGGGGGTGATGTCCGTGACCGCAACAGTCCAGTCATCGACGTACCGGTCGACAGCCTCGTCGGATATTCCAACCTGCAGGGACCGGTACGGTAGCGCCTTCAGGTGCAGTGACCGTTCCGGATCCCACTGCACACGTACGGGGCTGGTCTTCAGTTGCCGGGTCCAGGTGGCCTTGTCGTCGTGTAGGTCTCGGTCGTAGTGGCTCAGGCAGGCTCGTGCCAGCGCCCACTCAAATCCCTCCCGCGTGATGTCGATGGACAGCACGCGCTCTTGCCCTGGCTTGGTGGCCCAGCCGCAGCGGTACATCATCCACAGGAAGGACGGTTTGATCCACGTCATCCGATCCCGCTTGAAGGGGGCCACGAGACGGCCGGCTGCCACCGCTGGCAGCGCGATCTGCGGGGGATACGCCTGGTACACGGTGATGGTGTCGGCCGAGTAGCGTGCGCGGATCTGACGGGCGGGAACGGACACCGCCCGATCGTCGCCGATCGGGACTCGAATGCTCCACCGAGATACCGAGCCCAGGCCAGCGCCAGCCGAACGAGCCTGCGGCACGATCGCCAATCCACTCGTCGTCAACGGCATCCCACACGACCCACGTATCCGTCAGCTGGCGGCCGACGAGCCCATACAGCTGACGGCTGCCGGCCTGGCCAAGGGGGTTCACCCTCCCGATATGACGGACGCCGTGGCGCCGAGGGCGGGAATGGTGATCAGCATCCGGACACGACGCGACGTCGTCGTGGTGGACCCACACCGGTTCATGGCCGCAGCACGGCAGGCGCTGTGCGACCGCAACCCGGGTCTGACCGATGCGGAGGCGGCCGAGGCAGTCACTGACGTCAACGACGCCGTACACGCCCTGCTCGATCGGGACGGAACGCTCGCTGCCGACGCGTAGGAAGTCATGTGGGGGCCTCGGGGCTGAGCGGATGGTGTGGTTACCTCGCTCGTACTCGAGGCCCGTCCTTCTGTCAGCCCGCCACGTCGTCACGACATCGACCCCAACGACTTATTCAAGGGGCACTGGCGGAAATGCTCCGCAACCGGGGCACGGTCGAGAATGATCCGGTTCCACTACGGTGTCCCGCATGGATGCTCCAGAGCAGATTTCGGAGACGCCCGGCAGGTTCGAAAATCCCGCGGGCGGCGGAGGCGGGCACACCGACGCTGTTCGGGACGTCACCGCCGGGCGGTGGGAAGGCCGCACAGTGTTCGCCTCGGGCAGCGACGACCGAACCGTGCGGCTCTGGGAGGCGGCCACGGGACAGCCGCTCGGCCATGCGCTCACCGGACACGCGGGCAGGGTCAGATACGCGGCCTTCACCGGACCGCACCGCGATATTCTCGTCACGGTTGACGACAGCGGTGTGGTGTTGCGTTGGCGCTCCGACGCCGGTGCCCCGAGGAGCGAGCCCTTCGCGCGGCTGGAGAGCAGGATCGTCGGGCTCGGTGTGGCCAATGTGGACGGCCGAGCGCTGGTGAGTGTCGGGACCGAAGACGGGGCGGTGCGAATCTTCGACGCCGTCACGGGTGAGCACCACGCCGAGGTGCGTGTCGACGCGGGGTGGGAACTGAACCGCGCGGACATCGGCGTGCTGGACGGGCGCTTGGTGGCGCTGACCATCGCGCGCGACCCCGCCGTGTACCGGCCCAGTCTGGCGACGTTGACCATGTGGGACGTCGCCTCCGGTCGTCCGCTGTACGAGCCCAGCGGCGTGCCCGAGGAGACCGAAGGCCTCGGGACTTTCGCGACACTGGACGGGCAGCTCGTCGCCATTCGGGGGATCGACCCCTACCACGATTTCGGCGACGGAGTAGACGTCGATGATGAACAGAAGCTCGACCGCAGTGAGCACGAGTTCGCCGAAGAAGACGAAGACGACTACGACGAGGACGGGGACGACGGCAATCCTTACCAGTCTGAGTATTTCCTGGATGAGACGGACGACTTCTGGGTCATCGACGTCGCCACGCGCAAGGTGTTGAAGGAATACTCAAGCCCCCGGCCGGGGCGAGCGTGGCGACCGTTGCCCGTTCCGGGCGCAGATTCGTGGCGTTGGTGCCGTCACTCACGTTCGTCAACGTCATCGACGCTGGTGTCGGGGCCGAGTCTGAGGGCCTCGACGAGTTCCAGTATACCGGGCACAGTGAAAATGTCTGTTGCGTGGCGGCGGCCGAGGTGGACGGACGCACGATCGTGGCCTCCGGTGACAGTAAGGGCAATCTGCGTTTCTGGGGCCTGGACACCCCAGAACGGTCGCCACACCCGCGTAGGAGCCTGCCCTTCCAGAACTCCTGACTTTCCGGGTTGCGGAGCGCCCGCGGTCGGCGTCACCGCTTGCCGTGGACCGGCGGCACCGCATGCGGCAGCGGCAGTTCACAGAGCTAACCGCAATCGAGGGTGAACTGCGGCCAAGGCCGGACGGACGCGCTGGCGATGATGCCGACTTCAACTGGCGGCCCTACGGCTGCACCCCGACCAGTGGCTACGAGTACGGCGCTGTCTGGATTAAGCGGATCCAGGCCCGCTCGCCCGGGTCATCCGACGGGTCCGTCGGCGGGGCGCGCTCTCGCTGACGGACCTCGCCGGAAGACGGAGCCTACGGCTTGCGGGCGAGGAGCCCGACAAAGGTGTGATAGGTGTCGGTCTGCTTCGCAGCGGGCGTACCCGGCTCTGGACGCCACTCGGCCAGCGGCACCAGCCCCGGTTCCAGCAGCGTCAGCCCATCGGCGAACGAGAGGATCTCCTCGTCGGTACGCCAGCGGCCGGTGCCCAGCGACTCGTTGAAGACCCGCTCGACCTCGCGGGCCTTGCGGGAGCCCTCTGGGTCTCGCTCGGCCGGGTCGCGGAAGTGCGAGATCGCCACGTAGCTGCCGGAGGGCAGCGCGTCGATCAACGCCGCCGCCACCGCTCGCGGATCGTCGTCGTCACCAAGGTGATGCAGGATCGCGAAGAGCAACAACCCGATCGGCCGGCCGGAATCGAGGAAGCGACGTACCTCCGGATGGTTGAGGATCTCCTGCGGTGCCCGAACGTCCGCCTGGATCACCGTCGCGGTGCCCTCCGCGGCGAGCAGGGCCCGTCCGTGGGCCAGAACGATCGGATCATTGTCCACATACACCACCTGAGCCTTCGGGTTCTGCTCGGTGGCGACCTCGTGCACGTTGCCCTGGGTGGGCAGCCCCGATCCGATGTCGAGGAACTGGTCGATGCCCGCCTCGGTGACAAGGAAGCGAATCACTCGACGCAGAAAGGCCCGATTCGCCTGGCCGGCTTCCGGCCCGTCCGGTGTGATCCGCAGGGCCTGCTCGGCGACCTTTCGGTCGACCTCGAAGTTGTCCTTGCCCCCCAGGAAGAAGTCATAGACCCGTGCCACGCTGGGGATACGGGGGTCGATGCCGTGGGGTGCCGCCTTGTCGCGGGTCACAGGCGTCTCCATTCGATTGAGATGAGCGCAGGCTGAGGTCTGCGGGCGGTGCCGGCGTTGCGGGCGACTATAGCGATCGGGAGGGTTGAATTTGACCCCGACTGGTATCGCTCCCAGCGAATCGTCCCCTCACCAGCGCACCCATCGAGCACTTGACCACGAGTAGCCGGACCCCTCGAATCGAATGCGCTGTCAGACCGCTCGACCTTTGGCGAGTCGCTGACTGGGGTACTCGTCGTCCGAGCAGACGGCGGCTTCCCACGCGGTCGAGGCTTGCGCGGCGATATCGTGCGCGCCGCCGTCGAGACATGCGGCGTTGTCGGGCAGCACGAGGTCGGAAACGTCGACGTGCGAATCGTCCCAGTCGATCAGCGCGACCTGATTCGCGGCCAGGCGGACGTTGCCAGGGTTGGGGTCGCCGTGAACGACGCATGTCTGACGTCCGGTGAACCGCGCCCACGTTGCTCGGCATCGAGCAACGCCCCCTGGGGGCATCGCCCCGAGGTCGATCTTCGTTCCGGTCTCGGCGAACAGCAGGCCGTCCCTAGTGCATCGGCACCGGTACAGTCAGGCCTTCACGGTCGAGGTGTCAAGGAGTTCGGTCTCCCACGCCAGATCAGCGTCGCTCCGGGCACCGAGACGACCACCACGAGGTTCCCGTTGACGCGCACACTCCACACGTCGTCGGCGGCTTCGGCCCGCCGATGACCAGAACGGCCATGACACGTCTCCCTCCGAGCGAAGCGGAAGCGTGTTCCGCAAGCATCCGGGATGTGTAGGGAGCCGGCGTGTGCGGACAATGGGGGGATGAAACCAGAGGTACGCCAGATGCGGTTGACGGGGACGCGCGCCAACGGCGCGGTGGCGACGGGCGCGGCGGCTACCGGCGCGCGGGCTGCGGGGGCGGCGTCGCTCGGTGCCCTGGCCGTCGGGGCTTTGGCCGTTGGGGCCGTGGCCGTCGGGGTGCTGGTCATCGGGCGGCTGGCTATCCGTCGGGCGGTCGTGCGGGAGCTGCGTGTCGGCCGGTTGGAAATTGACGAGCTAGTGGTGCACAGCCGACCTACTGCCAAGGGATAGCCCGCTTCCGCAGCGAGCGAGACCGTCGTTGGCGCTGACGCACACGGCACCCAGAGGCTGGTCTTCGCCGCCGTGGAGACGAAGCCACGTCAGCGGACCCTCCTGGCTGTTTTCCGACCAGCCCGACGCCCGGCGCCTCAGTCCGCGCCCTCGGTCTCGGTCAACCGGTCGGCCGGCGCCTGCGCCACCGGGTGACCGGTGTCGTCGACCAGCCCTGGTGCCATGCTGCCGCCGTGGGCGTCCTGTACCGCCCGGGTGACACGGGCCGCCTCGTCCTGCGGCACCCCGGTCTGCTCCCCGTCACGCTGCTCTTCCCGCTCGGTCATGGGCGTCCCTTCCTCGGTCCTGACCAGCGGCGGTACCCGCACGAGCGGCCGGGAAACCGATCAACGACCGTCCTTCGTCCAGCTCGCCACCGACGGGCGAGTACGGAGATCCGTCGAATCAGCTTCGGTCGGTCGGTGGAGGCCACCGGCTCCTCCACCGTCCTGCCCGTTGCGGCTCACCCTGGTCCGTCCATCAGCAGCGACCACCTCAGGGCAGGAGAGACCGCCGCGCCGGGCCTGGTCCTGCGGCCCGATGAGCGGCAGACCCGAAGGCGACGGATACTCGCTTGATGACTGGACCGGATCTCGACCCCGAACAGTATCCGCCCATCGATCCGCGTGAACCGGTGCCCGACGACGCGGGCGTTCTTCTGCCCGACACACCGGACGAACTGCCACAAGCCCCGGCCGAACCGATGCCGGGCGACGGTGGCAACGCCGGCGGTGTGCGCGAGCCGGCGTAGACCCGCCCGCTGACGAGCGCGACACCAGCCCGACCACCGATGCCGGTGCCGGAGTCGCTCGGGCCGTCGGGGCCCCTCCGGTGCAGCGCTGAGGAGCCCCGTCGACCCGTGCCGACTCAGCTCGCCGTGCAGCTGACGGTGGGAGCGGTGGGGGTACCGGTGGCGCTGCCGAGGAAGCCGAAGGTGGCCTCCGCGCCCGGAGCGAGTGCCCCGTTCCAGGTCACGTTGCGCGCCGTTATCGCGTCGCCGGCCTGGGTCACCTCGGCGTTCCACGCCTGGCTGATCCGCTGGCCGCCGGCAAGGGTGTACCCGACCGTCCAGCCGGCGGTTCGGACATCGCCGGTGTTGCGGATGGTCACCTCGCCCTGGAACCCGCCCTGCCACTGCCCGACGATGCGGTAGTTGGCCGTGCAGCTCGCCCCGGGAGCCGGGGTCTGGGTGGGGGTGGCCGTCGGGGTGGGGCTCGCCGTCGGGGTCGCGGTGGGCGTCGGGGTCGGGGTGCCGCCGCCGTTGGCGAGGGCGGCGGCCAGCGCCGGGTACCAGCGGTCGGACATCTTCTGGTCGCCGGAGGCGTTGGGGTGCACCCCGTCGTATGTGTCACCGGCGGTGCTGAAGCCCGTCCACTGGTCGACGACCACGATCGGGGACTGCGCCGTGGTCTTCCCCGCCGCCCAGCCGCCGATCGCGGCGTTCAGGGCTACAACGCGTTGCCCGCATTCGGCGCAGGTGGGCGGTGCCATCGGGATGATTTTCGCAACGATCACCCGCATCGTCGGGTTGCTGGCCCGCATTTGGTCGACCAGCTTGGAGTACGCGGCGAGGATGGTCGCTGGCGCGATGTTGCTCCACACGTCGTTGGTGCCGAAATGCATGAGCACGATGTCGGGGCGGGTGGCGGAGAGCCAGCCGGGCAGCAGGTTCTGGTTGGCGACATTCGTCGCCAGGTAGCCACCGTGGCCCTCGTTGTCCCCGTCGTACGGCTGGCCGCAGCCCTGTGGACCGAGTGTGCCGACGAAGTCGACGTTGGGGTAGCCGGTGGTCTGGAGGCGGTTCCACAGGGTGGACCGCCAGCAGCCGGGCGAGCCGGTGATCGAGTCGCCCAACGGCATGACCCGTACCGGCGAGGCAGCCGCGGGTGGGGCGGCGACCGCGGATCCGGCGGGCGCCGTGGCGGCCAGACCGAGCAGCAGGGCGAGGGAGACGGCCGCAAGGGTGGCGAGCAGGGTGGGAACGGTTGACCTTCGAAGCATGATGACGGGGCTCCTGTCACGTGACGTCGTACGGTCGGTGACGGCCCGATTGCTCCCGGAGCCATTCGATCAGGTCCTCGGGTCAAGTTCAACGCCATCCCACACACTGCCGGCACTGATCGATCGGGTGACCTCCATGACCTTTGCTCGAGGAGCCCCGAACCTGTTGCGGGTGACCGACCCGACACCAACCCGCAGGCCGCCTCCGAGCTGCTCGACAAGGCCATTGGACTCGACCGCCATAACGAGGCCCTCTACGTCAAGGCGGTGCACGCCCGACACGTCCTCGGCGACGCCGACGGCATCCGCACCCTCCTGCGCGCCCTGAGCGGCTGGCGCAACCGCTTCTCGTGGTGATCTACAACGACGCGGCGTACGGCGCCGAGGTGCTTACGCGTTCCGGGGCCACTGCGCACCGCCGTCCGGACGGCAGGGCACCTCTTAGCCAATGATTGCGGTCGATCCCTTGACACTCCAGATGGGGTCGCTAACACTTGTCCGCAACACGAATGTAACGAGAAATCCGAGATCCCGAGCCGGGCGGGGGCGGAGTCCTGTTAGCGCTAACACCAGTGTTCGCCGTACCGCCTCGCCAGCTGATCCGTACCCCCTGCGCGAAGGAGAGACCTGTGTCGAGATCCCTCGCCCGGCTCTGCGCGGTGGCGGTCGCCGCGTGCCTGCTGTTCACCACCTGGTCGGCGGCGACGCCGAAGGAGGCGTCCGCACTCGACCCGACGGTCGGCTACCTGATGGCGCACTTCACCGGCGAGTCGTCCACCGACCAGCAGATCTACCTCGCGCACAGCGCCGACGGCCTGCGGTGGACGGACCTGAACAACGGCGGGCTCGTACTGCGGTCCACAGTCGGCACCCGTGGCGTCCGCGACCCCGCCCTGGTCCGCTCGCCCGGCGGCGACCGGTACTGGATCATCGCCACCGACCTGTGCATCGGCTGCGGCCAGGACTGGTCGGCCGCGATCAACAACGGCAGCCGCAACCTCGTCGTGTGGGAGTCCACCGACCTGGTCAACTGGTCGGCGCCGTGGCTGGTGAACGTCGCCGGCGCGATCCCGGACGGACGCAACGCCTGGGCCCCGGAGGCGATCTGGAACCCGGCCACCGGCGACTACGTCCTCTACTGGGCGACCAACGTCCCGCTCAACGGGGCGACCAAACACCGCATCTACTACGCGCGCACGGCGGATTTCCGCAGCACTACCACGCCGCAGGTCTACGTCAACCGGCCCGGCAGCCAGGAGATCATCGATACCCAGATCGTCGAGGTGCCGGCTGGCGTCGGCGCCTACCGCTACGTCCGGGCGTCCCGCGACGGTCAGATCACCCTCGAAGGCAGCAACTCCATCCTCGGCACCTGGACCCCCCTCGGAAACCTGTCGGGCATCGGGCTGACGGGTTCCCAGGTCGAAGGCCCGATGTGGATGCGGTTCAACGCCCGCAACGAGTGGGTCCTCTACCTCGACCAGTACTCCAGCGGGCGCGGCTACCTGCCCGTCCTGACGACCGACCCGTCGAGCCCGGGCAGCTTCCGGTTGCCGGCGTCCGGCTCGTACGCCATGGGTGGCACCAGGAAACGGCACGGTTCCATCCTCAACCTGACCGCCGTCGAGCAGAGCCGGGTGCTCGCCCGCTGGCCCGCCACCGCCGTGAACCGAATCCAGTCGTACAACTTCCAGGACCGGTACGTGCGCCACGCCGACCACGACGCCCGCATCGACGCGAACGTCAGCCCGGCCCAGGACGGCCAGTGGCGGTTGGTGCCCGGCCTGGCCGGCTCCGGCACGGTCTCCATCCAATCGGTCAACTTCCCGGGCTACTACCTGCGCCACTACGGGTTCGACTTCCGGCTGGAAGCCAACGACGGCACCGCCACCTTCGCCGCCGACGCCACCTTCCGGCAGGTCGGCGGCCTCGCCAACTCCTCGTGGACGTCGTTCCAGTCCTACAGCCACCCGGACCGCTACATCCGGCACTACAGCTATCTGCTCCGACTCGACCCGGTCACCGACGCGCAGAGCCGTGCCGACGCCACCTTCCGCATGACCAGCTGAAGCTGGTCCCTGTTCAAGGAGCTCCGACTGTGGCACTACATCGACGGGCGTTGTCCGCCCTGGTGGCCGTGCTGACCGTGCTGGTTGGCGTCGTCGTCACCGTGGCGTCGCCGGCCACTGCCGCGACCAGCGGGTTCCGGGGCATGAACTGGGCCGTGTTGGGCGACAACTTCAGCACCGGACCGCTCGTCGTGCAGGGCCTGAGCGCCTCCGACGGCAACGCGACAGCGCGGGCCAAGGCGAACGCCCTCTACGACGACATGGCCGCCACCATGGGGGTCAACACCGTCCGGCTGCCCATCAACACCCACACGGTGGGGACGGCCTGGTGGGACGCGTACCGAGGCGCCATCGACGCCGCCACCGCCCGCGGGTTCAAGGTCATCCTGGCGTACTGGGAGGACGGTGCCGCGTCCGGCGGCAGGATCACGAACCTCGCCGCGTGGAACACGATGTGGTCCACGGTGACCAACACGTACGGCTCGAACAGCAACGTCTACTTCGAGCCGATGAACGAGCCGCACGGCTACAGTTCGGCGGAGTGGCGCGACGTCGCGGCGAACTGGCTCAGCTACCACTTCTCGGCGGTGCCCGGCCGGGTGCTCATCGGCGGCACCGGCTTCAGCCAGGACCTGCGGGACGTCTGCAACGACACCCGCTTCGCCTCGACGCTGCTGTCCTTCCACCACTACGCCTTCTTCTACGGCGCGATGACCTACGACGCCTTCCGGAGCCACATCCAGACCCGCCTCGGCAACTGCGCGTCGCGGGCGGTCGCGACCGAGTTCGGCGCTCCCATGAACGACGGCCGCAACTACGCCGACGCGAGCAGCAGCGACAACTTCGTGCGCCACATCCGCGCCATGGCCCAGGTCATGCGCGACAACCAGATGGGCGGCACCTACTGGCCCGCCCTGGGCGGAAAGCCCGGCACCATCGGGTACGACTGGTACTCGATGTTCGCCCTCAGCGGTAGCGGCACCGACCTCAACCTGACCGTCCGCAACACCTCCGGCGCCGACCAGATCCGGTACGCGTGGGGCGACACCATCGGGGGTGGCCCCACGACGCCCCCGCCTTCGACGGGAACGTATTACCGGATCACCGTGCGGCACAGCGGCAAGGCAATGGACGTCCAGCAACCGAACACCGACAACGGCGCGCGCGTCGGCCAGTACACGTACGGCGGCAGCGCCTGGCAGCAGTGGCAGTTCCAGGACGCGGGCAGCGGCTACTGGCGCATCGTCAGCCGGCACAGCGGAAAGTGCCTCGACGTGGTGAGCGCCTCGACCGCCGACGGCGCCGAACTCATCCAGTACACCTGTGGCACCGGCAGCAATCAGCAGTTCCAGATGGTCGCCAACGGCAGCTACTTCCAGCTCCGGGCACGGCACAGCGGTAAATGCGTGGACGTGCCGGCCGCGTCGACCGCGGACGGCGTCGTCCTCAAGCAGTACACCTGCAACACCGGCGCGAACCAGCAGTGGTCGCGTACGGCGGTCTGACGGTCACCTGGCCGGTGCGCCTCAGAAGTCGGAGCGGTCGATCCGCACGGCGACGCCGTCGAGGATCAGGTCCAGCCCGAGTGTGAAAGTCCGCGTCGGCGATCGTCGCGTCCGGAGTCTCCGACGGCGGCGCCTCGAACAGCCCTGACGATGGTCGCCGCCATGTGTCCGGCGCTGCTCGAGCAACCCGGCATCGGTCCCGTCACGGCCGCCGTGGCTCTGATCTCCTGGTCGCACCACGGCCGCGTTCGCAGCGAAGCCGCCTTCGCCGCCCTCGCCGGGGTCAGCCCCGTTCACGGCAGCTCTGGCCGCACCGTCCGCCACTGCCTCAACCGCGGGGACGACGTCGTGGGCCTGGAGCGTCCGAACAATCGGCTGATGCGGCTATCGGGGAGTGAGTTGCAGTCGCGCGGACGATGATCATGGATTTGTAGTCGACCTCGCCCCACCGACACGAACCCGATGCCTGTTCTAAGTCATCAGCGCAGGATCGCCTCGACGAAGTCGGCGCCGAGGCGGGCGCAGACCGTCAGGTCGAGCTGGTGGTGAACGTATCGCCCGCGCCTGCTCACCGTGGTGAGCCCGGCCTGCTTGAGCGCGGTGAGGTGGCGGGAGACCTCGGGCGCGCTCAGCTGCCACGCCTCGGCGATCTCCCCGGTCGTGTGCGGGCCCCGGGCGAGCGTTCGGGCAATCCGCCGCCGCACCGGGTGGGCGAGCGTGTCGATCCGCCGTTGGATCAGGTCGAGCGGCACGGGGTGCGGCAGCCCGGCCTCGGCCGCCGGATACTGCACGACCGGCCGCCAGCCCGGCGCGTGCACGACGAGCAGGTGCGGTCGGCCGAACGCGGTCGGGGTGAAGGTGACCCCCTGCCCCTGCGCGGTAGTCGCGTTGTCCTGCAGCTTGTCGATGAGGACCCGCCGTCCGTCGGGGGAGCGGGTCGTCGCGGGGGAGACCGCTGCGAGCACCGGGTCGAGGCCGTGCCGGGCCAGCAGGTCCGCCTTGTGCCGGGAGTCTGCGGCGAGCTGATGCTGCACCCGGGCCCACGACTCGGCGAAGAAGGCCTGCTCACAGTCTTCTAGGAGGCGGCGCACCCAGGCGCGTACACGCGGAGGGTCGGCGAGGAGTTGGTCGGCGAAGTCGGCCTGGCGCGGCCCGCGCGCCAGCGCCAACTCCCGGGCCCGGTGCCGGGCGCCGGCGTCGACCAGCGGTGAGCGCAGGCGGCGCTGGGGCGTGGAGCCGCAGCTCGTGGTGATCAGAGCAGCCGCGACATAGGTCTCGTCGTCGAGCCGGTCCACGTCGTCGAGCTCGGCGGCGAGGGTGTCGCGAGGCTGACCCGGCACGAAGAAGTCGGCCCGAGCCGACCGCCACAGGAAATCGGCCTCCAACAGCCGGTCGCTCAGCTCCGGCTTGAGCGACGCGGCGGTCGTGGTGATCCAGCCGTGCAACGCCGGGTGGTGCGCGGGCTCCGCCAGCGCGTGCAGCATCGCGGCCAGCTCACCCAGGGGTGAGGGAGAAAAGATAAACCGCTCATCCGGTACGCCGGTAATGTCGATCGTCAGTCCCACGCCGCCCATCGTGACACCACCCGCCGGGGCGGGCCGCGACACTTGACGAGGATCGTCAACCGGCGTGGCCCGGGACCACCCGGCGGCGACCGTGGTCGGCGTGACGAAGCAGAAGGATGAACGGCTGGGCTGGGCGGCGCTGCTGCACGCCGGCGGCGGTCCGCGATACACGCTGGCTCTGATGATCGACTCGGTGGGCGGCGGCCTGCTCCGCCCGTTCCTGCTGCTCTACGGCATCGTCGTGCTTCACCTGAGTGCCCTTGCGGCAGGGCTCGCGCTCTCGGCCGGGCTGCTCGCGGGCCTGGTCGTACTGCCGCTCGCGGGACGGTGGATCGACCGGGGTGCGAGGTCGGCCGTCGTCGCGGCGACGCTGCTCGTCCGGGTGGCCGGGGTCGGCGTGCTGCTCGCCGGGAACGGCGAGGCGGGCTTTTTCGCCGCGTCGGTGCTGCTGGGGTTGGGCAGCCAGGCCTGGCCGGCGGCGCACGCGGCCCTTGTCGCCGCGCTCACCACCGGCCGCCGCCGGGATGCGGCGCTCGCCGCCGGGCGTTCGGTGCGCAACGCGGGCCTCGGCGCCGGAGCGCTGATCGCCACTGTCGCGGTGACGGGCGGGGACGGGGTCCTGCGGGCGCTCGCCGCCCTGACCGGGCTGGGGTTCCTCGTCTCCGGGCTGCTCGTCGCCTCGATGCGGCTGCGGGTGCCCGACCGCCCGGCGGTGGCGAGCGAGCGGGGCGGGGTGGGGCACCTAACCGGGCTGCTCTGGGCCAACCTGCCCTTCGCGCTCTGCTTCAGCGTGCTCGAGGTGGTGCTGCCCGCGGTGATGGTGACGCAGCTCGACGTGTCGCCGGTCTGGTCGGCGGGGATGTTCGTGGGCAACACCGTGCTCGTCATCGCGGTGCAGGTGCCGCTCGTCGTCTGGCTGGGCCGGTGGCACCGCAGATCGGTCCTAGCCGCCTCGGGGGTGGTGCTCGCGGGCTCCTATCTGGGGTTCTGGGCGGCGGCCGCGGTGGGTGGCGAGGCTGGTGCGGCGCTCGTCGCGGTGGTCTGCGTGCTCTATACCGCCGGGGAGATCCTCTACACGGGCAGCGGGACCGCGCTCGTCATCGCGAACACGCCGGAACGGCAAGTGGGGCGTGCGCTGGTGCGCTGGCAGCTCTCCACCGGGCTGGGAATGGCCGTCGCGCCCGCGATCCTGACGGGCCTGCTCGCGGTCGGCCCGTCGGCGCTGTGGCTGATGCTGGCACTCACCACACTGGCCGGTGCGGCCGTGGTGCTGCGCACGCCAACGGGAGAGGGGGAAGGTGGCGTGTCGTTCGGGCGGCTCGGCCGGGGCCAGTCGAGCGTCGCTCGGTGGCGTTGGTAGTGGCGGGCGGCTTTGGCGCGGCTGCCGCAGCCGTCCATGGAGCACCGGCGGCGAGTGCCGTTGCGGGAGGTGTCGAAGCTCCGCGTCCGCTTCGGGTTGTTCGAGGGCGCGGCGCGACAAACCACGTTCATGCGGGTAGATGAGCGTGGAACGGTCGACGCTCGCTGACTCGGGCGCAGCTGGCGGCGAGGCCGCCGTCAAGTGCAGCACTGTGGCTGCTCCTCGTCTTCGCCGGAATCAACCACGACTGGGGTCGACGTCGACGGCCGGTCGGTGGCGGCGGAAGTCTTCCCAGAGCGCCTCACGTGGGCGATGAAGGGGGATGAGGAATCGGTGCTGACCGCCTCGGCCGTCGCGTGCTGGTCCGCCACGGAGCAACAACCCTGATGCGCAGCCCCGGTCACGGGCCAACCGGCGACCCTTCAAGGTCGAGCCGGAGCATGCGGTGGTGCAGGCGCACCGCCTCTTCCTGGCCGGTGACCTGACGCAATGCGAGCCAGGCGGCCCCGACTGCCGGGTCCCTGGCGGTCGCAACCGGCCCGGCAAGCGCGGCCAGGACCACCGCCCACCTGTCCGGAGTCGGTTGCGGAGTGGCCGGCGAGGTGCCGATCATGCCGACGACCGGGGCGGTGAGCAGTGTCGACCCGGCGGTCTACCGATCGGCGTATGCGCACACCGACGAGCAGGCCACACCTGGCTACTACCGGGTCGGGCTGTCGAAGTACGGGGTGCGCGCCGAACTGACCGCCACGCCGCGTACCGGGTGGCAGCGGTACACGTTCCCGGCGACCACGGCCGCCAACGTGCTGTTCAACACCGGCAAGGCAAACCAGAGCGTCCTGGACTCGGAGATCCATGTGGTCGGCGACCGCATCGTGGAGGGTCGGGTGCCCGCCGGCAACTTCTGCGCCGGCCGGGACGACCACACCGTCTACTTCACGGCCAGCTTCGACCGGCCGTTCACCGGCTACGGCACCTGGCGCGGCACGACCCGGATCCCGGCCACCCGGGACGCCGCCGGCACCGGCGGCACCGGCGCGTGGGTCACCTTCGACACCATCGGTGCCCGGTGCGCCAGTTCCCTGTGCAGCTCGACATGGTCGTGAGCGGTCGGCGTCACCAGCAGTCCGTCGACACGCCGGCGCACCAGGTCGCGCAGGAGGTCGCGTTCCTGCTCGAAGCTCAGCCCGGTACTGCCGACGACCAGCATGTGCTGATGCCGCCGGGCGATTTCCTCCACTCCCCGCGTGATGTCTGACCAGAAGGGATTCGCGCGATCCTCGATTACCAGCGCGATGGTCCCGGTGGCCTGGTCGGGTCGCCTCGGCATCACGCCGCCTCCTCGGTGACTGGCACGACGTCTGATCCTCGGCCGCCTTGAGCTGTCCGACGCGAAGATCAGAACATCGACAAGGGATGATCGCAATGTTGACGGCGTCAACGTATCTGATCGTTCTTCCTGCTGCCCAACCAGCAGAAACGCGTCGACGCGCTGGGAGCGCGACCACTGGCTTCCGTTATCAGGGACGGACTTTTTCCGTCACCCCGAGACCGCACCGCGTCGCAGGCGGGCGCGGTCTGCTCGCCGGGATCCGATCCCCTCCAGGCCGGGTATCCGGCCGATGGAATCGCCGACAATGAATGGATTTTCGCATCTGGTCAGTTCGTCGTTCGCTGTGACGAGGTTGACCCCCTGAAAAACATCGACGGGGGTCATGAAGGCGACCCCGATGAGAAGTGTCAATGGGGCCAGGTTGGTGCCCCCTTGAAAACTTTCGATGGAAAATATCGAGTAATCTCCATGTTTAGCTACCCCGTGAACAATATCGGTGGTCGTGTCCGCCGCGCTCGTCGTCCTCCACTTCGAACACCACCACACCGCACCACCCGATCACGCAGCGCCACAAACCGTTACTCAGAAAGATTCATTGACAAGCTGGGAAAGGCCTGAAAGGGTCTCGCGTACAACGAATTCATCCCATGTTTTTTTGGATCTGACCATTAGGGAGTCTCGGTGATGCGGAAGAAACCCCTTGCGCTGACACTTGGCGTGTCATTGCTCCTATCCATGGGTGCAGCGGCTAACGCCTCCGCGACCAGCTCCGGCGAGGAGCGCTTCCAGCCGGGCGTCACCTACGACCTGTCGGTGACCGACGCCGAGCGCGACGCGATCCACGCGGAAGTCGAGGCGTTGGCTGGACGCGTCAACAGCGCGCGGGCGGGGGACGGCACCTACGACCCGCTCAGTCTGATCGGGGCGATGCTGGACGGGTCGAGCTACGACTCCATCTCGCGAGGCGGCACGGCCGCGACGGCGTACCCCTTCCCGGTCAGCAACACCGAAGCCAACCAGAACGAGTACGACCGCAAGGTCGCCAAGCTTGCCTGGGTGGTCAAGCTGGCCACCGACCTGGGCTTCCCGGTGGTCGTCCAACGCCAGCCCGACAAGTACGTCTACGCAGAGATCGGTGACCCGGACGCCCCGGAGATGGTCATGGCGTTGAGCCACCTCGACTCGCCGACGGCTTCCGTTTCGCCGGCCCAGCTGGCGCGCTGGCGGGACGCCGATGGCAACCTCGGCACTCCTGGTGCGTACCACTCGCCCTATGTCCAGGACGGCTGGGTCTACGGGGCGGGCCTGCAGGACGACAGCGGCCCGACGCTGGCGACGCTGCTCGCGGCCAAGGCGCTGCTTGAGGCGGGGTTGCCCCTCGATCGACGCATCCGCATCGTCATGGGAATCTACGAAGACGGCGGTCCCGGCACGCCCTCGACGACGAACACCGCCGCCTTCCAGTCCATTCCGTACAATTCGAACCCGAGCTTCTACGACAACTGGGCCTACAAGAACCTCAATCGGGAGGAGATCCCGATCGCGGGCTACACCTCCGACTCGCGGTTCCCGGTCATCGTCGGCAACTCCGGATCGGTGACCCCGTCGGTGTCGATGAGCTTGTCCGCAGACAGCACCAAGGCCTTCCGGCTGACGGATGCCACAGCCGGCGTCACCCGGCGCGAAGGCGACCCGACGCTCAAGGACATCGCCTACGGCAGCACCACGCAGATCGCCTCGAGGGCCATTTTCACCCTCGACCTGGCGGGGGCCGGCTCCGCCGAGCGCGACCGATTCGTGTCGACGATCACCGCTGCCGCGACCACGAAGGGTTGGCTCCCGGCTGCTCCCCGCACCACGCCCAAGGTGCAGACCACGATCACCGGCGACTCGCTAACGCTGGAGATCAACACCGATGTGGCGATGGAGATGCCGACCCCGCAGTACGGCAAGAATGCCGTCGTGTGGGGAATGTTCCTTCTCTCCAAGGGACTCGGCGCCTTGGGAATCACTGCCGCCGACATGCAATTGAAGAAAGCCGCCGACGGCATCGCCGACCTGTTCTTCCGCGATGGTGTCGAAGGCGAGGCCTATATCGGCAAGTACATGGGCATCCCGGCGAGCCTGTTGCGCAACCCGAGCAACGGCACGCCGAACCTGACCTTTGCCCTCATGGGGGGCATCAATTCAGAGACCCCGACGAGCTTCTACACGGACGCCTCCGGCAGCCTCAGCATGCCAACGTACGTGCGCAGCATGCACGTCACCGCGGCTGACTCCGGCCAGGCAACGGCGGCGGTCACGGCCGCCTTCCAGGCGAAGGGGTTCACCATCGGCAACCTCGGCTCGCCCGTCGGCGCCGGGTTGTATGTCACTCACGACAACCCGTTGACGGCTCTTCAGTTCGGGAGCTACCAAGCCTCGGTCAACCGCAACCCGGAGGAGTTTGCGGACCCATATTCCCTCAGGGACGTGGTCTATCCGCAGGGCACGACCGGTGGCACCCTGGCCAGCAGCTTCCGCAATAAGATGACCGCCTTCGGCGCCGTCATCCCGGGTAACGAGCGCTGGTGGCACACGGCCAACGAGCGGATGAAGGTCGACTCGGCAGTGCAGATGACCAAGATCATGGCCGATGGCATGCTGGAGATGGCTCGGTACTCCGGGCCCGCCGGCGCCAAGTTCATGGGGGCAAGCATCCCGGGGTTGAACGCCGACCGGGCGGACCTCGACCTGCTCGACGTCACGATCGGAACCTACAAGGACGCGTCGGCCGCTGTCGGCACGAGCCAGTTGGGCACCCAGGCCCTGCTCGGCGCCACCTCGTTCAACATCCCGATGTGGAACGGGCGCGGCAATTCGGCCCCGACGGCGTCGGCTCTCGCACTGGGGCACGCCCCGGGAGGGGTCTACTTGCCCCTGACCGACACCGAGTACCTGAACAGCACGTACGTGGCGCCGATGCGTCTGGAGTTCAAGGCGGAGCGCCCCGGCTACATGTCGGACGCGGCTTGGGCGAAGTTCATCGCCGGCGGCTACGGCGACTTCCAGTTCAACATTCTCGTCGGCGACGCGGTTGTGCCGCTGGCCGTTCCTGCGGGGCAGAGTGCGGACAAGTACTTCTCCTCGCGCATCTCGGCCAACAACCCCAACGCCATCTACCTGTCGGTCAACCTCGCGATCACCGATGCCCCGTACACCGGAGTGCAGACCATCCTCGCGGATTCCAAGACGGACCTGTACACGGTCAATCCGACGTACCTGGCCTCAAACCCCGATCCGTTCCCCGGGCGCGGGGCCATCGAACAACGGGGCTTCTTCGTGTTCGGTGATGGGCAGAAGAACGCGGAGTTCTCCTCACCCGACGCGGTCTACGTGACAGTCGCCAACGCGGCCATCGATGCGAAGCCGTCGGCGGTGGTGAAGAAGTTGAAGGGCAACAAGAACGAGTTGACCATCACGGTGAAGCAGACCCACATCGACGGCAGCGAGTCTCCGGTGACGGCCACGTTCACCATCGACAACAACGCTGCTGGCACTTACACCGTCGGCGATTACAAGGTGTACGTCGAAACCAAGGGCAACACCCAGGTCCGGTCGATCTCCATCGTGTGACGGCGGTGAACCGGAAGTTCAGCGCGCGCAGGAGAGGGCATGCGCGGTGCAGGGCCCCGGCAAAGTCGTGAGGGTGCTCGGCTTGATGTGGTTGGTGTAGACGCCCCCGTGCTGGTGGTAGCAGGGCGGGCATGACCGGTTCAGATGATCATCGATGTTCCTACGCCTTATTGATCGTCCGAAGTGAGTCATGCCCGCGCTGCCATCATCGCTGTCGCGGCGTGAGTATCAGCTGTCCGAGTTCCTGGGTGCATCGGGTGAGCGCGACATAGAGGCCGTTCCAACCGCGTGGCTCAGCGGCGATGCCTTGGGGGTCGATGAGTAGCGTCGCGTCCCATTCCAATCCCTTGGACTGGGACGCGGTGAGCACCGGCACATCGCTCAGTACGGCTAGGAGTTCGGTGATGCGCTCGGCGGGGGCGATGACGCCGACCGTGCCGCCATGCCACCGCTGCTGCAACTGCCGCACAGCTTCGGCGGCGGCGTCGGCAAGCTCGGCAGACGTGATCGTGAGCTCCCAGGGGGCGATGCCGGAGGAGCGTACGGCTCGTGGCGGCGCGTTGTGGCTGCCAGCTTTCTTCAGGACCGGTTCGGTGAGGTCCATGACCTCACGCGGGGTCCGGTAACAGATGGTCAGTTCCGCGGCGGTCCAGCGGTCTCCGAACGCAGCCTGCACCGCTTGTCCCCAACTGGTGTGCCGGTGCGCCGCCTCCGCCTGGTCGATATCGCCGACCGCGGTGATGGAGCGACTGGGACAGCGCCGTAGGACCATGTGCCACTGCATCTCGGACAGTTCCTGCGCCTCGTCGATGACGACGTGGCCGTACACCCAGCCGCGCTGCCGGCGAGCGCGGTCGGCGACGAACTCACCCTGTGGTTGTGGGGCCTCGACCTCGCCCAGCAGGTCAGCAAGGGCGTCGAGCAGGGGAATGTCGCTCGATGCCCACGGGGCGGGCTCGGCCGAGACGGCGGTGATCTCCTCCCGGGACAGATGCGGGGCGAACCGGGCCAGCAGGGTGCGGTCGGTCAGGAGATCACCCAGCAGGGCTCCGGCGTCGAGAGTGGGCCACCATGCCTCGATGAACCGGGCGATGGTGGCGCTCCCGGCGATACGAGAGCGGAGATTTTCGATCTCTTCTTCGGAGAGCAATCCGTCGACGTCGCTGCCGGTGGACGTCCTGCCGAAGTGGTGGTCCTGCTCCATGCCCCTGTCGACGCGGGCAAGGATGTCCTCGAAGCCCTCCTCCATCTCGTTCATCAGCGCCTCGCGCTGCTCGACGACGACTTCGGCAAGGAGGTGGTGCAACTGCTCGGCGAACGCCGCGCGGGCACGGTGGTACGGGCGTCCCTGTACCGCCGAGGCGAGCGCCTGCGCCACCGCTGCGGCAGTTATGACGTAGAACTCGCCCTCCCAGCGCAGCTTCAGCTCGCGGGGCCGGGGGAGCAGCGACGTGACGTAGTTTTCGAGCGCGAGCTGCCAGGGGGCGCGGCCCTTGATTTCGGCGAGAAGCCGGCTCTCCTCGCGGCCCACGCGGATCTCGGTCAGCAGCGTGTCGCAGGTCGCCGAGACGACGGCGGTCTCACCGAGCGCGGGTAGCACCTGGGCGATGTACTGGAGGAACCGCGGCGAGGGGCCGAGGACCAGGACCGCTTGGTCGGCCATCTTTCGGTGGGCGAACAGCAGGTAGGCGACGCGGTGCAGAGCAACCACGGTCTTGCCGGTGCCGGGACCGCCCTGAACGATCAGCGGACCGGTCGCCTCGGCCCGGATGATGTCATCCTGCTCGCGTTGCAGCGTGGAGATCGCCGTCGACATGCGGCCGGTGCGCCGCTGGTCGAGGGCGGCAAGTAGAGCGCCTTCACCGACGAGTTCGGTCGTTATGGTCCCGTCCAGTGGCTCGTCGTCCACGCCGACGACGGCCGATCCCCTCGTGCGTATGTGACGGCGCCGTGCCTGACCTTGTGGGTCGACAGCCGTCGCGGTGTAGAACGGCCGCGCTGCGGGAGCGCGCCAATCGACCAGCAGTGGCTCACTGTCCTCGCCGTCGTTGCGGAGACCGACACGGCCTACGTGTCGCACGGTGCCATCAAGACCGTCGAGGCGGCCGAAGACCAAGCCTTCCCGTGCTCGCCGTAGCTCTTCGTACTGCTGGCGGAGCATGCGCTGCCGGGCCCGTTCCAACGCGTCCAGGACCTCTGACGAAAGCTCGACCTGTAGGTGGTCGGCCAGCCTGTCGCGCCGGGCCGTGGCCAAGTCGAGAAACGCCTGTTCCTCGGCGATCGCGGATCGGCGCGCGACGCCCTCTGCGGTAGAGGTAGGCGGTTCGCCGTCCGGTGCTACTGCGCTGACGCCAGCGGTGCCGTTGTTCAGAGCAGACTTCCGGCGCATTCGCAAATCCTTGTATTGGCGTCCCCTCGGCCCGGATGAGCCGCAGTGCATTCGGCGGCAAGCATAGAGTCGATTTCCCTCGTCGGCGAGGAACTCCGCCGGCAGAGATGGGAATCTCAATGCCTTGCAGTTCCTGGTCTTTTGTGGCCTCAATCAATCTTCATTCGCTTATTGACAGTCCGGTCCCTATCTGATCTGCGGGTGCGTTCCGATCAGCCACACGCCCCCCACGATGCGGATCCATGACGACAGCACCATCGGGAGTCGGGTGCTTCACCTGCGCTATCAAGTGCGCCGTTGACCGATCGTTGCGGTGGCTGCGGATGCGCTCGGCGAGGTGGTTCAGCGTGCGGATGGACAACGAGATGCCCTCATCGATCCGTGGCCCCGCCTACCCGCGCTGACCCGCAAGATCAAGTTTGAAAGGGCTCAGTGAGAACCTCGCCCGCAAACGCACCATGCGCGATCATGAAACCGAGATCCGTTGCCTTGCCGACAAACTGGCCGCTGCCCGCGAGAGCAACCGCTTCGCCGACCGCCGCAACGCCGCCGGAAGCCGGCATCGCCAAACCACAGCTGGGACAGGGAAATGAGGTCGACGAGCACTGCGCCACGGCCACGCCACAAATATCGAGCGGAGGTTGTTAGTCTCCAGACGTGTCGATCATCGTTCTCCCCGCCACGTCTGACACGCCGTGACGCCGAAGCTGCGTCACTCCGTCCGCGCGATCGTGCTCGACGAAGACGACAGCATCCTGCTGTGCCGGTTCGTCTTCCCTCACCCGGCGGTGCCTGGCGAGGCGAAGGGCGTATGGGCGGCACCAGGCGGCGGCATCGAACCCGGCGAGGACCCGTTGACGGCCTTGCGTCGCGAACTTCGCGAGGAAACAGGTCTGACGATCACCGTCGACCCACCGCACGTCTGGCACCAGAAAGTCTTCGCCACCGACCTCGCGCCGGGGTTCGACGGCATCATCAATGACTACTTCCTCATCCGTGCGAGCCACTTCCAGCCCCGCGGCGAGCTGACCGACGACCAACTCGCCGCCGAGAACCTGGCCGAGTTCCGCTGGTGGCATCTCTCGGAGATCGTCAGCTATGCCGGCTCCGACCTGTTTTCGCCCCGCGACCTCGCCACACCGTTGACGGCGCTTCTCACCACAGACACGCCAACCCAGCCGATCCACCTCGGCCTCTAGCAAGCTGCGGCAGCGACCACCCCTGCCCATCATGAACCTTCTCAACCTGGCGAGTGGCCGCAGGCTCCAGCGCCGTTGACCGGCGCCGGTCCGTACGGCCCTGGCCACGTCACCCGTGCTCGTGGCGTCCTTCAGCACGGAGAACCGGTCTGCGGCGTCTGGGTACGCGTGGGTGGGGTAGCACCGCCAGTGTCCGTTCGATCGTCGCCCGCCGCCTGCCCATGCGACTCGGGTGTCGGCGCTCGGTGTCTCCTCGTCCCGGTCGCCATCAGTGGCCAGCCCGGCACCTTGCTCCAGAACAGGCTGGACGCCGGATCTCTTGCAGTGAGCCCGACCAGCCGTATCGTGGGACGCGGAGACGACTATCCGTCGTCTTCGATGAGATGCCTCCTGCAATCGAGGAGAGCTTGATGATTGGTCTGGCGACGGTCGGTGCGATCGCGGGTGTCCTGCTCGTCGGTGTCGTGGTCCTGGTTCGCCGGCCGGCCGACGCTCGGCGGGTCGTCCGATGGTCGGCCCTGGCGATCACCGTGCTGGTGGCCGCCATGCTGACTCCCTTCACCGTGGACGACTCCGGGACTGCGGCCAGCTACCTGCTCGGGGTGCCCGTCGTCGCCGCGATGCTGCCGGTTCTCGCACAGCGGATCGGTCGGCTGACCTGGGTCGCCGACGTGGTGGCCGCACTGGTCATCACCGTATGGGGGCTGCTGCTCGGGCTGGGCATCGGCGGCGCGTTCCTGCCGGCGGCGGTGCTCCTCATCGCCAGCGCTGCGGGCACGGGGCCACCGCGGGCGTCCGCAACCACGCGGCTCTGACGAGCGCCAACCAGCAAAGCCGACATCTTCCGGTTCGCCGAAGAGGCGTTCGACCCAAAGCGCGCAGGGCTGGCGACCCGCTTGGCGTGTCACCAAGCCCGAGAAAGCTCACCGATCAGTCAGCCGCCATTGAGCATGTTATCGATAACATGCTATGTTTCCGGGCGGAAGCGAAGGGCACGCTTCCAGTCATCTCCGTCAATCGGCAGAGGCGCGCCGAGGGTATCGCCCTCCTCGCAGCCTCGCCGGTCGGTGACCAGTCCGGGCCGCTCCGCCGATGCCAGGCGAACCGCAGGCGGCTGCCGGACGACTTCGGTCCGGCTGCATGCCCAGCTCTCTCCATGTCCCGTCGCGGACAACCCCGGCAGCAGGCAGCGCCAGAAACATCGGTCATCACCTCACCGCCCCGTCCGCCCGTCGAGCCGTCGTTCCGCCAGTGCTCGCCGCGCGGCCAGCGTCGCCGGGCCCACCTCGCGTAGTACCACCACCACCGCAAGAGACGACCAAGGGCAAGGAGTCAAGCAATGGTCAAACGTAGACATCTTCTCTCCTCCATCGCAGCCGCAGTGATCCTCCTCGCGGCGACCGCTGGCGGCGCGCTGAGCAGCGGCTTCCGCGGTACGGCGGTCGCCGCGACGAACGGCACCCTCGCGGCGACCGCGGGCTGCGGCAAGGCCCCCACGCTCACCAGCGGAACACGCACCATTCAGAGCAGCGGACAGAATCGCAGTTACATCCTCCGGATCCCCGACGGCTACGACAGGAACAACCCCTACCGGCTCATCTTCGGCTTCCACTGGTTGAACGGTTCAGCCAACAACGTCGCTTCAGCCGGCTACTACGGGCTTGCGCCGCTGTCGAACAACAGCACCATCTTCGTCGCGCCCCAAGGGCTCGACGCTGGCTGGGCCAACACCAATGGTCGGGACCTGACCCTCTTCGACGACATCTCCCGGCAGATCGAGAATGACCTCTGCGTCGACACGACCCAACGCTTCGCCCTGGGCTGGAGCTACGGCGGGGCCATGAGCTACGCGGTGGCCTGCGCGCGTCCCACCGTCATCCGCGCGGTCACCGTCCTGTCCGGCGCCAATCTCAGTGGTTGCAACGGCGGCGCCCAACCGGTCGCCTACTTCGGCATCCACGGCATCTACGACAGCGTGCTGAACATCTCCCAGGGCCGGTCGCTGCGCGACACCTTCGTACGGAACAACGGCTGCACCGCCCAAAGCCCGCGCGAGCCAAGCCGAGGCAGCCTCACCCACATCACCACCACCTACGCCGGCTGCCGAGCTGGTTATCCCGTGCAGTGGGCCGCGTTCGACGGAGACCACACCCCCAGCCCGGTCGACGGCTCGTCCAGCCCCAACGACTCCAGGACGTGGACCTCGGCGGAAATCTGGAGGTTCTTCAGTCAGTTCCAGTCCACCCCGCCGCCCACGACCCCGCCGCCGACCACCGCGCCCCCGACGACCCCGCCCCCCACGAGTCCGCCCCCCACGACCGCGCCGCCGACCACGCCCCCGCCGACCGGAGGGCCAGGCAACTGCTCCGCCACCTACAGCACGGTCAACAGCTGGCCCGGTGGCTTCCAGGGTGAGGTCACCGTGGCCAACACCACCGCCACCACGGTCAACGGATGGACCGTACGCCTGACCCTGGCCAGCGGCCAGGCCATCAGCAGCCTCTGGAACGGCACCAACACGGGCACCACCGGCAACGTCACCGTCAAGAACGCCCCCTACAACGGAACGTTGGGCCCGAACGCCTCGACGACCTTCGGGTTCACCGCCACCGGCAACGGCGCCACACCGCCCGGCAACATCAGCTGCACCAGCCCCTGAGCCTGGCAGAACCAGGGCCCGGAGCCACTGGCTCCGGGCCCTCAGGGCAACACCCACATGCGAGATGTACGGACCGGAGAAGTGCCCCGGTCCAGTCGCACGTCGTTGAGAACATCAGGCTCGTCGTGGCGCAGTCGCATCGACGCGGGTCTCAACGGGCAGATCTTGTGACGGGTACGAGTCCGCTACCCGCACGGTGTGCCGGTGTACGTGTTCCACAGCGCTGCTGCCTGGGCGTGATCCCCAGTTGAACGACGACCTGCGCGGCTTGGCGAGGGTGATCGAGCGCGACGGGGGGTGAGGTCTGTGTCCCTACGACTCTCGCACACGGTTACGGCGGTGGTGGACGATCAGCGCGACCGCGCAGAGCATCGCCACCAGGCCGAACGCCGAGCTGATCCACGGGTTGTCCGCCGCGGTCGACAGCACCACGTTGGCCGCCGCACTGACGAAGAGCACCAGCCACAGCAGCGGACGTAGCAGGCCGCCCGGCTTCTTCGATGCGGCGACTGGGGCCTCGGTGATGCGGTACGGATCGGTCATGACTGCCTCCTTCGGCGAACGTTCCTCGACGCCGTCAACGCTAGGCGGGCGGCGCGGCGGGGACGATCCCGCCAGCTCGACGACCGTGGTACAGCAGGCTGTACCTTCCGCGCCGGGCGTTGCCGGACGGGGCCCGCGGTGGCCTATGTTGGCGGGGGAGGTGGGTCGATGGCGTACGTGCGGGGCCGGGTTCGCGCCTCGGTCGACGCCCTGGAGCACCTCGTCGGAGGGCTGGGCACCGCCACGCTGGCGCTGGGCGCGCTGCTCTGGGCGGCGATCGTGGCGGTGACCTGCCTGGGCGGGGTGGGGCTGCTGGCGGCGCCCGGTGCGTTGCGGGCGGTGCGCTCGGTGGCCGACCGCGAACGCGCCCGGCTGTCCCGCTGGGGCGAGCCGATCCCCACCCCGGGGCCGGTGCCGGCCGGGTTGCGGACGGCGGCGCGCGATCCCTTCGTGCGCCGGGAACTCGGCTGGGTCGCGCTGTACTCGCTCATCGGCCTGGTGACCGGGCTGGTCGGCCTCGCGCTGCCACTCTATGCCGTGCAGGACGTCACATTCCCGCTGTGGTACCGGCTGATCCCTGCCGACGCCGGCGCGCCGGGGATCGTCTGGTGGCGCATCGACGGATTGTCCGAGGCACTCGCGGTCGGGTTGCTCGGGGTGGGCTGGCTGGCCGCCGCGATCTGGTTCAGCCCGGTCCTGGCCCGTCTCCAGGCATGGCCGGGCCGGTGGCTGCTGCCTCCGCCGCCGGGTGTCGACCTGTCGCTGCGGGTGGCCGAGCTGACCGCCACCCGCGCTGCGGCGCTGGATGCCCACGCGGTCGAACTCCGCCGCATCGAGCGGTCGCTGCACGACGGCACCCAGAACCGGTTGGTCGCGGTCAACGTGTTGCTGGGTGCCGCGCGGCGGGCCCTGCGCCGCAATCCGGACCGCGCCGACGAGATCCTCGGGCAGGCGCAGGACGCTGCGGAACAGGCACTCGGCGAGCTGCGTACGGTGGTGCGCGGGATCCTGCCGCCCGTGCTGGACGACCGGGGTCTCGTCGGCGCGCTGGCGGGCCTGGCCGGCAGCTGCGTGGTGCCCTGCCGACTTGAGGTGGACGTGGCGGTGCGGTGCGCGGTCTCGGTCGAGGCCACCGCGTACTTCGTGGTGGCCGAGGCGCTGACCAACGTCGTCCGACACAGCGGTGCGAGCCAGGTGGACGTGGCCGTGCGCCGCGAGCGCGGCCGGCTGCTGGTGAGCATCGAGGACGACGGGCACGGCGACGCGGACGAGACACGTGGCTCAGGGCTCACCGGTATCCGCCGGCGGGTCGAGGCATACGACGGCCGGATGACACTGACGAGCCCACCGGGAGGGCCGACGAGAATGGACGTGGAGCTGCCATGCGGATCGTGATCGCCGAGGACGACCCGCTGCTGCGTGAGGGGTTGGCGCTGCTGCTGCGGGCGGAGGATCTGGACGTGGTCGCCACGGCCGGTACTCCGGGCGAGTTCTTGGTCGCCGTCGACGAACATGCGCCGGACGTCGCGATCGTGGACGTACGGATGCCGCCGACCCACACCGACGAGGGCATCGTGGCCGCGGTGGAGGCCCGGCGGCGGCGCCCCGGCCTCGCGGTGCTGGTCCTGTCGGCGTACGTGGAGCAGGCCTTCGCCACCGACCTGTTCTCGGTCGGCGCCGTCGGGCTGGGTTATCTGTTGAAGGAGCGGGTGGGCCGGGTCGAGGAGTTCCTCGCCGCGCTGCACCGCGTCGCGGACGGCGGCAGCGTGATCGACCCGGAGGTGGTGGCGCAGCTGCTCGCCCGCAACCGCCGGACGGACACGGCGCTGAGCGAGCTGTCGCCGCGTGAGCGTGAGGTGCTGGGGCTGATGGCCGAAGGGCTTGGCAACAGCGCGATCGCCGAGCGGCTGTTCGTCACCGACGGCGCGGTGCACAAGCACATCCGCAGCATCTTCTCGAAGCTTCAGCTTCCACCGGACGACCAAGCCGACCGCCGGGTCACCGCGGTGCTGCGCTACCTCAACGGCGATCGGCGGTAGCGCCTGCTGTACCCGGACCTGGCAGCCCGCGGGATGGTCGCCGTTCTCCCACGTCAATAGCGTTTCTGGTGCGCGCAGTTCTTGCCGATGACACGGAGAGAGGCCACCAGAATGCCGGACTATCCGGGACAGACCATCGAACCGGCGGTACGCGTCGAACAACTCACCCGCGTGTACGACGCCGGCCGTAACCAGGTGACTGCGCTTGCGGGCATCGATGTCGGCTTCGACCGGGGCACCTTCACCGCGGTGATGGGGCCCTCGGGCTCCGGCAAGAGCACGCTGCTGCAGACCGCGGCCGGGCTCGACCGGCCCACCTCCGGTCGGGTGGTCATCGGAGGCACCGACCTGTCAGGGCTGTCCGAGACCCGCCTGACCGAGCTGCGTCGTACACGGATCGGGTTCGTCTTCCAGGCCTTCAACCTGATCGGCGCGCTCACCGTCGAGGAGAACATCGTGCTGCCCCTGCGCCTGGCCGGCGTCCGTCCGGACCGGGCCTGGCTGACCCAGGTGGTCGAGCGGGTCGGCCTCACCGACCGACTGCACCACCGGCCGGCCGCGCTCTCCGGCGGCCAGCAGCAGCGGGTGGCGATCGCCCGGGCGCTGGCCACCCGCCCCGAGGTGATCTTCTCGGACGAGCCCACCGGCGCCCTCGACTCGCGGACCGCGGCGGAGGTGCTGACACTGCTTCGCGCGGTCGTGGACGAACACGGGCTGACCGTGGTGATGGTGACCCACGATCCGATCGCCGCGTCGTACGCGGACCGCGTGCTCGTGTTGGCCGACGGTGCGATCGTCGCCGACCTTCCGCAGCTCGGAGCCGCCCGTATCGCCGAGCACCTGGCGTCGCTGGATCGGCGGGCCCTCCGATGACCGGGCTCGCCGCCCGCCTGCTGCGGCACCGCGCCGGCCCCGCCGCCGCGACCCTGCTAGCCCTGATCGCCGGCGTGCTGATCCTGGTAGCGATGGGCACCCTCGTCGAGTCCGGGCTGCGTTTCCGCACGGAGCCACGGCTCTGGGCGGCGGCCGACGTGGTCGTCGCCAACAGCACGGTCAGCCACACGTTCAAGGAGTTCGACGGCGAAACCACCACGAGCACCGTCACGCTGCCCGAAGGCGGCACGGTGGACGCGGCCCTGGTGGACCGGATCCGCCAGGTACCGGGCGTCGCGGCCGTCACCGGCGACCAAGGCGTGCTGATCGGCTCACCCGCTGCCGTGGGACACGGCTGGGACACGTACGCCTTCACCGGTCGTCCCATCGCCGCGGGTGCCGCGCCACACGCCGACGACGAGGTGCTGGTCGACACCCGGCTCGGCGTGGCACCCGGCGACCACATCGACCTGGTCGTCGGCGGGGTCAGGCGGTCGTACCAAGTGAGCGGAACCGCTGAGACCGGTTCGGCGGCGGTGTTCTTCACCGACGCGCAGGCCGCCCGGTTGTCCGCCCACCCGGGCCGGGTGGATGCGATCGGCGTGCGGATGGTGCCCGGTGCCGACCTCGGCGCGGTACGCGAGATCGCGTCGGCGGCCGGCGCCACGACCTACACCGGGAAAGACCGTGGGAACGTCGAGCAGTCGGAGAACCAGGCCGCCCAGACGTTGCTGATCGAGGCCGGATCGGCATTCGGGGGGTACGTCGTCCTGCTGATCGTCTTCGTGGTGGCCGGCACCATCGGGCTGTCCGTCCGGCACCGTCGACGTGACCTGGCGTTGCTACGCGCGGTCGCGGCCACACCGGGGCAGGTGCGCCGCATGCTGATCGCCGAGGCCGCGCTACTCGCCCTGGTCGGCTCTGCGATCGGTGGCCCGGCCGGCCTGCTGGCGGCCCGCTGGGTGCACGGCGAGTTGGTCGGGCGGGGGTTCGTGCCGGCCGACTTCCCGATGGTCGGCGGCCTGTTCGCGGTGCCGGCCGCGGTCGGCACCGCGGTCCTCGTGGCGGTGCTCGCCGCGTTGGTCGCCGCACGCCGGGTCACCGCGATCAAGCCGATCGAGGCGCTCGGCGAAATCGCCGTCGAGCCTCGGCGTAGCGGTCGGGTGCGGCTGATCGCCGGCGTGCTGACGCTGGCGGCGGCCGGCACCTCCGGGGCGTTCACGCTCGGTGCCGCCGGTTCGACCGGGGCACTGGCCGGCGCCGTCGGCATGCTGTACCTGTTCGTCATCGCGGTGGCGCTGCTCGCACCGAGGATCAACGCGCACGCGGCACGCCTGCTCACACCGTTGTTGCCGCGGGTGTGGCGGGTCAGCGGCTACCTGGCTGCGGCCAATCTGCGGGCCAACGCGCAGGGCATGGCGACCGTCCTGACCGCCCTCGTGCTGTCCGTGGGGTTCGGCGGCTCGGTCTGGTTCCTGCAGACCAACCTGGAACGGCAGACCACCACGCAGAGCAGCGCGGGAACCCTCGCCGAGCGGGTGCTTGTCGCTCCGGGTGGGCTGCCGGCGGACGCGGCGCGGGAGATCCGCGAGTTGGCCGGGGTGCAGGCGGCCACTGGTGTGCGCCGTACGCAGGTTCTGGTGCGAGGGCTCGGCGGAATCGAGCCGGTCAGCGCGCAGTCGGTCGACCCGGCGGGCATCACGTCGACGATGGACCTCGCCGTGCGCGAGGGCAACCTGGCCGACCTGCGCGCGGGCACGGTCGCCCTGTCTGCGATGCAGGCGTCCTCGTCCGGCTGGGACGTCGGCGATCAGGCGGAACTCTGGCTGGGCGACGGCACCCCGGTCACGTTGGAGGTCATCGCGATCTACGGCCGTGGCCTCGGCTTCGGCGACGTCACGCTGGCCGCCGAGACGGTCGCCGGGCACACGGCCGGGGATACCGACGACGAGGTCCTGGTCAGCGCCGGCCCGGAGGCCGACACCGCGTTGGCCACGTGGGTGGCTGGGCAAACGGGCACCGAGGTTCTCGACGCCGCTACCCGTACGCGCCTGATCAGCACCGATCTGGCGCTCGGCGCCTGGCTGAACCGGCTGCTGATCGGCGTGATGGTGGGGTACGCGGCGCTCGCGGCGGCCACCACGATGGTAATGGCCGCGCTGGCCCGCCGCCGCGAGTTGGCGTTGCTACAACTGGTCGGGGTCACTCGCCGTCAGATTCGGAGGATGGTCCAGGCCGAACAGGCCGGGTTGCTCGGCACCGCGGTGCTGATCGGCGCGACGATCGCGGCGCTGACCCTGAGCGCGATCGTCAACGGACTGACCGGCAGCCCGATCCCGTACGTCCCGCCGCTCGGTGGGGTGGCGGTGCTCGGCGGCACGACACTGCTGGCGTTGGCAACCACGGTGTGGCCCGTCCGACGGCTGCTCAGCGTCCCTCCGATCGACAACATCGGTGTGAAGGAGTAGGCGTCGCGGCTCGAATATCGGCGACCGTGCCGCCTCCGCGATGCCTGCGGAGGCGGCACGGTCGCCCTGGTGGCCTACTCGATGCACGGGGTGGTAATCGCACAACTATTCCTCCGGACGGTGCAACTTTCCGGGCGGGTGGCTCCGTTCTACCCCCGTCACAGGGAGGCAGTTGACGTGAAAGCCGAAGACGAGCAGGCATTCCGCGAGTTCGTGACGTCAGAGATGGCGTCGCTGCGCAAGCTGGCGTACGTGACCTGCGGCGACTGGCACACGGCAGAGGACGCCGTGGCCAACGCGCTGGTCAAGCTCTACCCCCGCTGGCGAAAGCTGGAACGGCCCGATCTCTACGTCAAGACCATGGTCTACCGGGCCGCGATCGACGAGACCCGTCGGCCCTGGCGGCGCGAGCGGTCGGCCGGCGAGGGCCTGCCGGAGGTCACGGTAAGGGATCCGGCCGGCGCGACCGACGAGCGGATGCGCCTGCGGGCAGCGCTCGACACCGTGCCGGCCCGGCAGCGGGCCGCGGTCGTGCTCCGGCACTACCTGGGTTTGAGCCTGGAGGACACGGCCGGCGTCCTCGACTGCACGGTGGGCACGGCCAAGAGTCAGGTCTCCCGCGGCCTGGCGAAGCTGCGCGAGTCACTGGCCGGCGAACGCATCAATCTCAACGGGAAGCCGATGGAGGAGTGGACCAATGCAGTTGCATGATTTGGTGGACGCCGTGACGGGCGACGAGCCGCCGATGGCCCGTACCGCCGACGACATCATCGCGGCGGGCCGGCGGGCCGAGCGGCGTCGTCGCACCGGGTTCGCGTCGGCAGGCGCGGCCGGTCTCGTCGTGGTCGCGGTCGCCGGCGCGTTCCTGCTGCCGACCCTGGGCGCCGAGCAGGGCACTCCGGTCACGCCGGCCCCGGTCGGCGCGGCGACGTCCAAGGCCGGCGTGGCCGAGTGGCCCGCCGCCGTGCCGTTCACCTTCACCTTCAAGGGGTACGACGCGGGCACGCTGCACGTGCAGGACCCGATCGCGGCGTCCACCACGTACCAGATCGCCTCCGTCTACTCGGACGGCCACACCTCGAACGACAAGCCCGTCACCACGGAGGAGGCCGAGACTCAGGGCGACATCCTCGAGCAGAAAAAGAAGGCCAGCGGGGGAAAGCCAATTCTGTGGGCGTACCTGACCGTCTACCGACCGGGCGCCTTCGATCCCGCCGGGATCAAGCACGGCACGAACGTCACCGTGGCCGGGCGCAAGGCCGTGCAGGCGAACCTGCCGGTCGGTTTCGACCCGCGGAAGGAGCTGGACCAGGGCAACAAGCTGTTCGCCTGGGAGTACGCCGACAATGCCTGGGCGGCGGTCACGTCGTTCTCCACCGACGACGCCACTCCCAGCTTCGAGGACCTGGGCGGCCTGGTCGAAGGCCTGAAGCCGAGCCAGCCGACGCCGGCCCTGGTGCCGTTCACGGTGGGCTACGTGCCGGACGGCTACGTGCCGCTGCAGACCGGCACGCACGCCAGGTCCGGGATCGGCGGCATCGCCGCGGCCCGCGCCGGTGACTACGGCGGCGCGATGTACACCAAGCCGGCGGCGCGGACCTCGGGCCTGACCGCGCCGTACGACGCGCTCGATGGCGCCATCAAGGACGGCTTCGACATCTCCGTCGCGCCGAGCTCCGGCTCGAACCAGTCTCCGCAGCCCGGCGCGACGAAGTGCTACAACGTGACCAACGAGCGCGCCCGCGACAGCGGTCCCGAGGCTGGCGGCTTCTGCAACATCTGGAGCGCCGACGGAAAGGTCGTCCTCCAGGTCAGCACCAGTGGCCTCGGCAACGGACTGCCGCGCTCCGAACTGGAGAAGATCGCCAAGGGGATCACGGTCGCCGACGTCAAGGACGAGTCGACCTGGACCCCCGCGGCGAAAGCCCTCCAGCCGTAACGATCAGCACCGGACGCCACGAGCGGCGTCGTTGAGCGGTTCCGGCGGCGCTCTACCTTCGGTCGGCTCCGGGACCGACAAAACATGGTCATGGGCAACTGCCGCCGGTCCCGGCAGTTGCCCATGACCGGATGCGTCGGTTGCTACTGCGCGCCTGTCAGGGATGCACGAGACGCGCGAGATCCGGCTCGTAGTCTCGGCGGCCGCGATCACACCGAGTCGAGGCATCACGAGGATCGCCGCCCAGGACCCTGCCGCCAGCGGTGCAGCAACAGCACTTCGTCTTTGCCGATTCGGCAGCGACCGTCAAGCCACGGCCTGAGCCTCCCCAGCAGCGGACGGTCGGTCAGGTCAGGTCAGCGTCGGATTAGGCCGAGCTGGGTTGCGGCTGCGACGGCGGCGGTGCGGGACTCGACGCCGAGCTTGGTGTAGATGCGGGCGAGATGAGACTTGACTGTGCCTTCGGTGAGGTGAAGCCGGGAGCCGATCGCCTGGTTGGACAGGCCATCGGCGACCAGGGTGAGGACTTCGGTCTCGCGGCGGGTCAGGGCGGTGCGGGGGTCGCGTAGCCGACTCATGAGCCGGTCGGCGACAGCGGGGGCCAGGGTGGTGCGGCCGGTTGCGGCGGTGCGTACGGCGGCGGCGAGGTCTTCAGGCGGAGCGTCTTTGAGGAGGTAGCCGGTGGCGCCGGCTTCGATGGCGGGCAGAGTGTCGGCGTCGGTGTCGTAGGTGGTGACGATCAGTACACGGGGTGCGCCGGGGCGGGCGGTAATGGCGGCAGTGGCCTGAGCGCCGCTCATTCCTTTGCCGAATTGCAGGTCCATGAGGACGACGTCGATGTCACCGCGGCCGGCGCGGGTGACGGCTTCCTCAGCGGTGGCGGCTTCGGCCACGACTGTGATGCCGGGTTCGGTTTCCAGTACTGCGCGCAGCCCGGCCCGGACTATGGGATGGTCGTCGGCCAGGAGCAGACGGATGGGCTTGTCGGTCACGAGTTTGCCTCGACGCTGTTGTCGGCGGGGGAGGCAAGGGGTAACTGGGCGGCCAGGGCGGTGCCGTGGCCCGGGGCGGATTCGACGGTGAGGGTGCCGCCGAGGGCCAGGACGCGGGCGCGCATCGCAGGCATCCCGAATCCGCCGTTCTGGGCGTCGGGTGGCGGAAGCCGGTGCGGGTCGAAGCCGTGCCCGTTGTCGATGATGTCCACGGCGACGTGCTCGCCGAGGTAGCTGAGGGTGACGTCGGCGGTGGTTGCCTCGGCGTGGCGCACAGTGTTCGCAAGGGCGGACTGGACGATGCGCAGCAGGGCTGCCTCGTGCTCGGTTGGCAGCGGTCGGGGATCCCCGGTGAGATGGAAACGCGCGGTGAGCCGGTGGCGAGCGCTGGTGGTGGCGCACAGCCGTTCCAAGGCCCCAGCCAGGATCGTGCCTTCGAGGTCAAGTGGGGCGAGGGCGGCGACGAAACGGCGAGCCTCGGCGAGGTTGTCAACGGCGGCCTGGCGGGCCTGCTCGACGTAGCGGGTGGCCTTCTGCGGTGTGGAGGGCAGTGCCCGTTCAGCGGCGCGCAACAGCAGTTGGATGCTGCTTAGGCCTTGAGCGAGGGTGTCGTGGATCTCCCGGGCGAGGCGCTCGCGTTCGGCGAGCACACCGGCGGTGTGCTGTGCCGCGGCCAAGTCGGTGCGGGCCGCAATGAGCTCGTCGATCAGCTTCCGGCGGTGCTCGCTCTCGCGGTACAGGGCCTGGTACCCCCACACCACCGCGATCGACACGGCGGCGCCGAGTGCCGGGCCGATCGCCATCGCCGGGCTGACGGAACTTTGGTGAGCGCCGAAGCCCGCGATGGCCGCCACCGCGGTGATCACTACGGCGGCCAGGCCGCCACGGCGTGACAGCAGGTGCAGTTGCAGGAAGTAGAGCGGGAAGGCCACCCACACCGCGTCGGCCGACAGGACCAGCAGCATCAGCCAGATGGCGACCACGGCGGCCAGCCATACCGCAGCGGCGCGCCGGGAGCGGCTGACGCGGGGCAGGAAAGGTCCGGCCGCGTAGACCAGCCCACACGCTGCGGCGGCAGCGATGACCGTCCCGGCGTGCGGACGGCTGTTAACCACCGCCCGTCCGGCGGTCAGAGCGAGCAGGCCGACGATCAGCAAGTGCACACACCAGGTCAGGGTGCGGGTGGCGGGCGTCAAGGCCGGAGCAGTCATCCTCACAGTTCTTCCAGCCTATGCAGTCATCTCCCGGGACGGCCTCGATCAAAAGTTAGAACCGGCGCGCAGCCTTTCGACGCACCAGGAGCTGCCGTGCGCCAGACGCGGACCTAGAGGGTGCGCGGCGACGCTAGAGATCCCACTTCCACCCCATGAAGGGCAGGCCAAAGCCGTGTTCGTCGCCTGGAGAGATCTGAAGTTCGCCAAAGGGCGTTTCGCCCTGATGGGAACCGTCATCGTGCTGATCACTCTGATGGTCGGGCTGCTGTCCGGGCTGACCGCCGGCCTCGGTCAGCAGAACATCTCCGCGATCACCGGCCTGGCGGCCAACAAGATCGCTTTCAACGCGACGGGCACCGGTGAGAAGCTGTCGTTTTCGAACTCCACCGTCACCGAGAACCAATGGCAGCAGTGGTCCCGGACCCCGGGCGTGCAGAACGCCCAACCACTGGGCATCACCACCACCAAGGCCGCCGCCGGCGACAGGACCATCGGGGTCTCCGCATTCGGCGTTCAGCCCGGCTCGACGCTTGCCCCGGCAAGCAACAAGATCAACGAGCGCGCGGCGGTCCTGTCCACCACCGCCGCTGACAACCTCGATGTGGCCACGGGCGACACCTTCACCCTCGGCGGGCAGCAGGTGAACGTCGCCGCCGTGCACGGAGACGCCTCCTTCAGCCACACCCCCGTCGTCTGGACCAGTCTCGCCCTGTGGCAGAAGCTGGCACCTCCCACCGACAAGCCCAACGGTCTGACCGCCACCGTCATCGCCCTGAACACCACCGCCGACGCCGACATCCGGGCCGCCGACAAGGCCACCGGCACCACAACGGTCGCCAAGACCAACTCACTGTCCGCGATCGGCTCCTACACCTCCGAAAACGGCTCCCTCCAGCTCATGCGCGGCTTCCTGTTCGCGATCTCCGCACTCGTCATCGGCGCGTTCTTCACCGTCTGGACCATCCAGCGCAGCGGCGACCTCGCCGTACTCAAAGCCCTGGGAGCCTCCACCACCGGCCTGCTCAAGGACGCCCTCGGCCAAGCCGTCGTCCTGCTGACCGGCGGCACACTGCTCGGCACCGGCATCGCCGCCGGCCTCGGCGCCCTCGTCGCCGGCGCGGCCGTGCCCTTCATCCTCACTCCCGCCACCATCCTCGTCCCGGCCGCCGTGATGATCGCGCTCGGAGCACTCGGGGCCGCCCTGTCCATCCGTCGCATCACCTCCGTCGACCCGCTGACCGCCCTGGGGAGCGCCCGATGAGCCTCAACCTGCACGACATCACCCTCACCTACCCCGACGGCGATACCCGCCTGACCGCCCTCGACCACGTCACCCTGAACGTGCCCAAGGGCAGTCTGACCGCCGTCGTCGGCCCCTCCGGCTCCGGAAAGTCCACCCTGCTCGCCGTCGCCGCCACCCTCATCAGCCCCGACGCCGGAACCGTCGCCATCGACGGCACCACGACCACCGGCCTGAGCCGCCGAGAACTGACGACCCTGCGCCGGAACAAGATCGGCATCGTGTTCCAGCAGCCCAACCTGCTGCCGTCGCTCACCGCAGCCGAACAACTCCAAGTCATGGCGCAGCTCGACGGACGCTCACCGGCCAAGGCCCGCCGCCAAGCCATGGAACTGCTCGACAACGTCGGCCTTGCCGCACAGGCAGAGCGGCGCCCCCACCAGCTGTCCGGCGGCCAGCGCCAGCGCGTCAACATCGCCCGGGCGTTGATGAACGACCCCACCGTGCTTCTGGTCGACGAACCCACCAGCGCCCTCGACCACCAAAGAGGTGCCGACATCATCGACCTGATCACCCGTCTCACCCATCAACAGGCCACCGCCACCGTGCTCGTCACCCACGACCACAGCCGCCTCACCGCAGTGGACCAGATCGCTGAGGTCCACGACGGCCGACTCAAAGTGCCCACACCGATGCAGTAACCACTGTTCTCGAGACGCCCAACAGTCGACCGAGCATGCTGGCGTTCTCGGCTTCCTGAGAGACCCGGCGGCAGTGGCAGCGGGGTGCTGTAGATCACCATGACGAACTGCACCGACCAGTCGGTAAAGTTTTGGAAATGACCTCCTTCGCGACTTCGGCTGCGGGACCGATGCTGTCGGCCCGTCGGCGGTGGGCGGCACTCGCTGTGCTGGCCGCAGCTGTGCTGCTGCTCGCCATCGACGGGACGGTGCTCTCGTTGGCGGTGCCGGCGTTGACCGCGAGCCTGGCGCCGACCGCGGAGCAGGTTCTCTGGATCGGTGACATCTACTCGCTGACGTTGGCGGGTCTGCTGGTGCTCATGGGCAATCTGGCCGACCGGTTTGGGCGTAAGCGGATCCTGCTGATCGGTTCGGTGGCGTTCGGTGCGGCGTCGCTGCTGGCCGCGTTCGCCCCCAGTGCGCAGGCGCTGATCGGGGCGCGTCTACTGCTCGGTGTGGCTGGCGCGACGCTGATGCCGTCGACGCTGTCACTGATCCGCAACATCTTCACCGACAGCGGCGAACGGACCCGAGCGATCGCGATCTGGTCCACCGCCTTCGGTGCGGGGTCGGCGATCGGGCCGCTCGTGGGCGGGTTCCTGCTTGAGCACTTCTGGTGGGGCTCGGTGTTCCTCATCAACGTGCCCGTGATGATCCTGGTGGTGGTCTCCGGCCTTCTTCTGCTGCCTGAGTCGCGCGATCCGCAACCGGGCCGCTTCGACGTGCTCTCCGCGGTGCTGTCCATGGCGGCGATCGTGCCCTTGGTGTACGCCGTCAAGCACGTGGTCGGGGCCGGCGTCGACGGCGTGACCGTGTCGTGTCTGCTCGCCGGACTGACAGCCGGCGTGCTGTTCGTGCGGCGCCAGAGGCGGCTGGAGCAGCCCATGCTCGACATCGAACTGTTCCGCAACGCGGCGTTCTCCGGGGCGGTCGTCGCCAACGTCATCTCCATCTTCGCGTTGGTCGGGCTGCTGTTCTTCTTCTCGCAGTACCTGCAGTTCGCCCGCGGGCTCGGCCCCCTGCAGGCCGGCCTCGCCGAGATGCCCGCGACTCTCGCCTCGATCGTCGTCATCGCGATCATCGCGCTGGTCGTGGCCCGGCTCGGCCGGGGCCGGGCCATCGCACTCGGGCTGGCCCTGGCCGCCGCGGGACTGGTAGCGGTGGCGGCGGCCGCGCAGGGGCCGTACCTGTGGCTCGGTCTGGCGCTCGTGCCCATCGGCCTCGGGATCGGGCTGGCGATGACGCTGACCGGCGACGCCATCATCTCGGCCGCACCACCACGCAAGGCCGGCTCGGTCTCCGCGATCACCGAGACCGCCAACGAGCTCGGCGTGGTGCTGGGCATCGCGGTGCTGGGCTCTCTGCTGTCGCTGGTGTACCGCCACAACGTGAGCGTGCCGTCCGGGCTGCCGTCCGAGGACGCGGCGCGGGTCCGTGACTCGCTGGGTTCGGCACTGCAGGTGCTGCAACCGGAAGCCGCTGCCGGTGCGCGAGACGCATTCATCACCGGCATGCAGGTCACCTCGTTGGTCGCGGCGGCGCTGACCCTCGCAGCGGCGGTGCTGGCATGGGCGCTGATCCCGTCGCCGCGCACGCCGCGGCCGTAGGTACGGTGACGCCGTGGGACGCACAGCTGGCCGGTCACCGCAAGACACCCGACGCGCGCTGCTGGACGCGGCCGCAGACGCCGTCCGCGCCCGTGGGATCCACGCCTCCCTGGACGACATCGCCCGCTTCGCCGGCATGTCGAAGGGCGGGCTCATCTACCACTTCGCCAGCAAGGACGAGCTGATCCTGGAACTGGCCCGCGATCAGCTCGCCGCCTTCCAAGCCAGCATCGACGCCGCGCTGGACCCGTCGGACACCGCACCAGGACGGCTGACCCGGGCCTACATCCGGTCGTCGGTGGCGCCGGCCGACGACGACGCCCCGGTGCACGAATCGCTGGCTCTGATCACCCAGCTCATGTCGCTGCCCGCGGTCGCCGAACTCGCCCGAGCCGACGCGGAACGGCTGGACGCGGCACTTGCCGCTGATGGGCTGCCTGCCGACGTACTGGCGCTGGTGGTGGCCGCAGCGGACGGAATGAGCACCGCGCCCCTATGGGGTGCCTCGACGCAGACACTCGCCCATCGACGGCTGGCAGAGCGGCTACTACACCTGACACGAAACCCACACCTGTGGGAGACGCTCACCCCATGAAGCTGCAGAACCGGCGAGCAGCGGCCCAGCCGCGCGTAAAGCTACCGGTTGACAACTTCAGGCTGTACGACGCGGACGCAGAGGTGGACGAGGGCGCACGACGGCAGACCGTCATAGCAGCTAGGTCCTCGTGTTGAGGACGTGTTCACGGTCCGCTACCGGGCGGGCCGCCCGGCGAGCGCCTGAACTTGGCGCAGTTCGGCGGTGCACCCGGCGGCGTCGAACCCGGTGATGGCCCGATTCAGGTGCTCGGCCCTGTCGAGCCTGAGAGTGGACCGTTGCCCCGCGGCGAGGTGACGGCCGAGTTCGTAATGAGCGCGCGCCAGTTCGTAGGGCATCTGACGGCGCTCGGCCTCGCGGGCTGCCCGGACCCACGCCCGACTGGCGGCTCCGGCGTGGCCGTCGAGCCAGCGGTACCGGCCCAGGCAGATGAGCGCCCGTGGACGAGCCATGGGAAAGGTGCGGGCGTAGCGATGCAGCCGGCGCAGGGCGGCTGCTGTGGTCGAGCGCAGGTCGGCGGGGTCCGGCTCGTCCGCTCCGCGAACCGAGCTTCCACGAGGACCGGCCAGTTCGAGCAGCGTCAGACAGACTTCGGGGACGCCTGCGTGTGCCTCAATGGCGTACTGCTCGAACGACGCATGTGGGCCGATCAGGTGGTCGGCGGCCCGGATCGCGTGCCACGCCTCTGCTGGCCGCCCGGCGGTGAGGTGCTGGCGGGCGGTGGCGGCGTGGAGGCGGGCGGCGTCGATCCTGGCTGCTGCCGCCAGGAGCGGCGCGGCCTCTTCGAACCAGCCTGCCAGCGCCATGTCGTCGGGGTTGGTGCGCAGGGCCGTTTCGATCAGGACGAGCAGACCCCAGAGGTGTACGACGGGGTCGCGGCGGACCCGGCCGGAGGCGATCGCCTCGGCGGCCGCTGCGGCCGCCTGCGAATAGCGGGCGGTGAGGTACCGCCTGATTGCGGTGATCAGCAGCACCTCGTCGGCCCACCGGTGCATCGGTGTTCGGCGTCGGAGTCTCAGGACCCTGTCGGCGCTGAGGTCGACCGCCGCCCAGTCGCCCACTCCGGTCCAGTGCAGCCCGCCCACGATGCCGACCCAGCAGGCGGTGAGCGGGTCGGTGGTCCGCTCGACCGCGGCGCTCGCGGCGCGAAGGTGCCGACCCGCGAGCCGGCGCAACCCCAGGGTGCCGACGATCATCCCGAGACCGGCTCGTGCCCGGACGGTGGAATCGAGGTCCCCGGCGCGTTCGGCGTCGTTGAGCGACGAGATCGACGCCAGGAGGATCGGGAAGTGCTCCTCGAGCACCCAGTAGACCTCGGCGATCGCGAAGCAGGTGGCGGCGCGCTCCCGGGCTGCCTCGCGCCGGTCGGCACGACGCTCGACGGCACCATCCGGACGCAGGCCGTGCAGCGCCTGGCGCGTCACCTGCGAGGTGAGCATCCGCAGCTGGCCCGTCGTCGACGTCGGCACGCGGCCGCCCAGAAGCTCCAGTGTCCGCTCCAGGTGGTACCGCGCCGTGCTCGCCTCGCCAAGCTGCTGGTGCGTCTCGCCCAGCATGCGGTGCCAGCGGGCCCGCTGCACGGTGGTGATCTGTTGGCGTTTCAGGGCCGCGCCGAAGAAGGCCTGAGCCTCCCGGAACCAGCCCAGGCGCCGGTACAGCCCCCACAGCCGCAGCAGGTGGGCGTCCAGTGTGGTCGGGTCGGCGTCGAGGATGAGCCATTCGGTGGCGGCGTGCAGGTTCTCCTGCTCGGCCTCCAGGCTCGGCCCGCCCTCAGTGCGGGCCTCGCCCATTGGGGGGAGCAGTGCGACATAGTGCTCGGCGTGACGCCACCGCGTCTGCGCCTCCTCTGCGGGGTCCGTCGCCAGGCACTCGGCGGCGTACTGCCGGAGCAGCTCATGCATCTCGTAGCGGCCGTGCCCGCGGACCGCGACCAGCGACTGGTCGACCAGGCTGGCCAGGACCGGCAGTCCGGCACCTGCCACGGCGCTGGTCGCCGCGAGGTCGAAGCTGCCGCGCAGCACCGACAACCGACGTAAGGCTCGGCGTTCCTCGTCGGTCAGCAGCTGCCACGACCAGTCGATCACCGAACGGAGACTGCGGTGCCGCCGCTCCACATCAGGCGCCGTGGTCTCCAGCAGTTCGAGCCCGTCGGCGAGCCGATCGGCGATGGCGACCGGGCTGGCGGACCGCACCCAACGGGCGGCCAACTCGATGGCCAGCGGCACACCGCCGACCAGCCGGCACACCCGACCGACTCCCTCGGCGCCGACGATGGCGGGGAAGCCGGGACGCAGCATCCGGGCCCGCTCCTGGAAGAGCTGCACCGCCTCGTAGGCGTCGGCGTCCGCGTCGGCGTCCGACGGCGGGTACGGCAGACCTGGCACCTCGACCAGCCACTCCACGCCCAGCCCCAGCTGCCGCCTGGACGTCACCAGCAGCTGCGTACCGGGTGCTCGTCGCAGTAGCTCGGCGAGGACTCCCGCGCCGTCGCGGAGGTGCTCCAGGTTGTCGAGCACCAGCAGCAGCTCGCGTCCGGCGAGCTGGTCGGTGAGCAGACCCAGTGGTTCACGGGGCACGGACAGCTCAATCTCGAGCGCGCGGGCGATGCCGGCGATGACCATGTCGGCGGCCTCGTCCGGGTGGGTCGGGCTGGTCCCCACGAACGACACGAATACCGTCCCGTCACGATGACGCGTCTGCCGACACGCGGTGACCTCCACTGCCAGCCGGGTCTTCCCAATTCCGCCCGGGCCCACAAGGGTCACGAGGCGGCACGCGGGATCGTCGAGGAGCTCATGCAGGCGCGCCAGCTCTGTCTCCCGCCCGATCAGCGCGGTGAGCGGGCGAGGCAGATCAGATGTCGGCGCCCCGGCCGCCCGGGCCGGGTTCTCCCGCCGGGCCGAAGCGGGCGGGAGGACATCCAGCGCACTGAACCCACCGGTGCCGGCGATCTCGTCCCGCAGGGCGAGCGTGGCGGGCGCCGGCTCGATGCCCAACTCTTCCCGGAGGAGGTAGCGGCAGGTCTCGTACTGCGCGAGCGCGGCGCTGCGCTGACCGCCGACGGCCAGGAACCACATCAGCGCGCGGTGCGCCTCCTCGTGGAGCCGCTCCAGCTGCAGCAGGCGGCGCGTCACCTCGATCCCACCGTCGGTATCCCGCCGGTCTTTGGCCCGCTGCACGGCACGGTCCATGAGCGTGAGCATGTCCGCTCGAACAGCGGCGCGCCGGTCGGCCAGCCACCCGTCGAACAGCGGGGCTCCGGGAACGCCGAAACCCTCGAGAAATTCGCCTCGGCAGAGCCGGACGGCCTCCAGCAGCTCTTCGTCGTCCTGATGGGAGGCGGCCACCCTGCCCACCTCCGCAGCGTCGACCCACACCTGCCGGATGTCCGCCAGCCCAATCGTCTGGCGGCTCACTGCCACGAGCTCCGGGACTACCCGGCGCAGCTTGGTCAGCACCAGCCGCAGGTTGGCCCGGGCCGTCGGCTCCGGAAGGTCGCTCCAGAGCAACCCTGCCAGCGTTGAGCGCGAGTGGGCGGTGCCGGTGACCGCCAGGTAGAACAGGAGTGCCGTTGCTTTGGCAGAGGCCAGCTCCACCAGTGGACGCCCGTCAACAGTCAGCTCGGCCCCGCCGAGCACCCGGACACGCAACTCCTGGTCCCGCATCGCCACCGCCGTCGTCGTCCGGAAAGAACTCTATCGCGATCCACGCTGCGAAAACGGTCGGGAAACGGTCTGCACACGGCGGCTCCCTACGGTCAGGTCATGAGTGTCGGAACCTGGCCCACCAGCGGCGTCCTGCCGGCTGATGTGGTCACCCACGGCAGGGGAGTCACCATGGCAGTCGTCCACCCGTACCGCAGCGACCTGCCCGACGTGCAGGTCGGCGGTACCAGCGTGCAATCGCTCGTGCTGCGGCATGCCGCCCGCCTCGGCGAGAAGCCGGCCCTTGTCGACGGCGCAACCGGCCGCACGATCAGCTACCGCCAACTTGCCAGCGGTGTGGAGCGGGTCGCGGCCGGCCTGGTCGCCCGAGGCTTTGCGGCGGGGGACGTTCTGGCCCTCTACAGCCCCAATCTGCCCGAGTACGCCCTGGCGGCCTACGGAACGATGGCGGCCGGCGGGATAGTCACCGGAGCGAACCCGATGCTCACCGTCGGCGAGCTGGCCGACCAGCTCGCCGACGCCAAGGCGCGGATCCTGGTAACCGTGCCGCCGTTTCTGGACCGCGCGTTGGTGGCCGCCGAGCAGGCCGGTGTCGAGGAGGTGCTGGTCTTCGGGGAGGCGGCGGGCGCGACATCGTTCCGCCAGCTGATCGCCCACCACCATCCGCAGGCGGAGGTGGCGACCTACCTCGACAGCGAACTCGCGGCCCTGCCCTACTCGAGCGGCACCACCGGTTTACCCAAGGGAGTGGAACTGACCCACTCGAGCCTGGTGACGAACGTCCGCCAGAGCCAGGCGGTGATGGATTTCCGCGAGCACGACGTGGTCCTCGCCGCAGCGCCGTTCTTCCACGTCATGGGGTTCAACGTCCTGCTGCCCTGCAGCCTGGCCGCGGGCGCCACCGTCGTCACCCTGGCTCGCTTCGACCTCGAGGCCTTCCTTCAGGCGATCGAGCAGTACCGGGCGACGGTCACCATCGTCTCACCGCCGATGGCGACGGCGCTGGCCGGCCATCCGCTGGTGGACAGTCACGACGTGTCCTCGCTGAGGAGCCTCGGCGTGGGCGCGGCACCCCTCGCCGCCGATGTGGAACAGCGGTGCGCCGAGCGGCTCGGCTGTGTGGTCAGTCAGGGCCTCGGCATGACCGAAGCGGCCGCGATGGTCACCGTCGGCCCGCTCGACGAGCCTCGGCGCGGGTCGGTCGGCCGACTGGTGCCCAACACCGAGGCGCGCGTCGTCGACCCGCACGGTGGCGCCGATCTCGGTGCCGGGCGGGCCGGCGAGCTGTGGATCCGCGGCCCGCAGCTGATGCGGGGCTACCGCGACCGTGCCGAGGCCACGGCCGCCACCATCGACGCCGACGGCTGGCTGCACACCGGCGACCTCTGCTACTTCGACGAGGATGGCTACCTCTACGTGGTCGACCGGCTGAAGGAACTGATCAAGTACCAGGGGTACCAGGTCGCGCCGGCCGAGTTGGAGCACCTGCTCCTCACCCACCCGGCGGTTGCCGACGTGGCCGTGGTGCCCCGGCCTGACCCGGACTCCGGCGAGGTGCCGGTCGCGCACGTGGTGCTGCGGGGACCGGCGACAGCTGAGGAGCTGCTGGCCTACGTGGCTGAGCGGGTCGCCCCCTACAAGCGGCTCCGCGCCGTCCGGTTCACCCCATCGGTGCCGAGGGCGCCGTCGGGAAAGCTTGCACGCCGGGTACTGGTCGAGGCCGAGCGCGTCCGATCGGAGCAGGCGCGGGCCGCGCAAGCCTTGCCACCCGAACTCCCTTCAGGCGGCGGGAACCGATGAACATCCTGGTGGTCGCGGTGTTTCAGTCGGTGGCCTGGGATCCGGGCCTTCGACCGGCCCGAGCGGCGGCACCGGTATGAACGGAATCCCCACGACGCAGATGGTTCGGCCGGCGGAGCGCCCTCCGAGGGGACACCGAGGGCCCAGAAACTGGACTGTCAGCCTCGCCGCCACCGCGGCATCGGCCTATGCGCTGGAGACGAGCGTGGTGGCGGCGGGCGCATCCCTGGTCGCCTCCGGTCTGCTCAGCGGCCTCGACCACCAGTGGGTGGTGGCATTTCTCGCCGCGAGCTACGCGGTCTGGGGGATCGGCCTGACCGCCAGCGTGCGAGCGAACGGGACGCTTCTGGCGACGACGGGAACCAGCACCAACGTCCTGTCCAAAGCGGCGTACGACGTGATCCGGCGCACGACCAGCAGCACCCGCGCCCCGCGCCTTGGGGCGGCCTTGGGGTACGCCGCCACGGAGGTCGCCAAGGAGGTGCCCTACTACGCGGGTGCCTTCGGGGTCGCCGCCTTCAGTGAATCGGTCACCTCGAACGAGGCACTCGTGTTCCTCGGCGGCGCCAACCTCGGTGCCGCGCTGTACGAGTACGGGCTCGCCCGTCTCACCAGAGCATTTCTCCTGCACCGTCGCCGCAGGTACGCCTCGTTCGACACCGACTGGGTTCCGGCCGAATACCTCTCCGGCTACTACCGCACGGTCGAACCGGACGAGACCGCCACCATCGCGTTCCTCGTCGAGGCGATGCGCCGTGCGGAACGCGGTCAGCCTGTGTTGTTCTTCGGGGTCGGGCCCACCCTGCATCACGTGTTCGCGGCCGCCGAGGTGGCATCAGAGATCCACCTGGGCGACTATCTGCCGGCGAACCTCAGCGAGATCCAGCGGTGGATCGACCGCGAACCCGATGCCCACGACTGGCGACCGTTCGTCCGCTACACCCTGGAGTGCGAGGGGGTCAACTGCCCGACCGAGCAGGACGTGGCGACCCGCGAGGATCTCGCCAGGGAGAAGATCACCGCCCTGATCCGGGTGGACGGTCGACAATCCCGTCCGGTGGCCCGCCGGTACCCGACGGTGATCAGCGCCTACTGCGCGGACTCCGCCACCGACGACCGGGCGACCTGGCAGCTCTTCATGCGCCACATCACGGGCCTGGTCAGGCCTGGGGGTCTCTTCGTCACCGCGGCCCTGCGCCGATGTCGCGGTTACACGGTCGCGGGAAAGACCTTTCCCAGTGCCGATGTCGACGAACATGACCTCCGGGCCGTGCTGCGGCCGGAGTTCGGGCCGCTGAACGGGTCGATCGAGGTCCGCCAGGTCGCACAGGAGAGCTCACACGGCTACTCGGCGATCGTCCTCTGCTGGGCCCGCAAGCGCATCCGGCCGAGTGCGGGCAGCCCGGAGGGGCCTGGCGCTGGTCGGCGCCGAGACCACCGTGCCCGCTGGTCGACGGCAGCGAGCGCCGGTACGTGAATGTCGACTACGCCGCCTGCGCCCCCGTGCCTGACCTCGCTCCAACGCGCCGTGGACGAGCAGCGGAGCGGGCCGGCCGGGACTGGCGGGTGCCCGTCCCGGCCGGCTATCGACTCAGGTCACCTCGTCAGGAGTGGTTGCCAGCCGTCGCGGTAGCGCAGGCCGTGAGGTTGGAGCCGGATCTGGTCGTGCACCGTTCCGGAGACCGGCTCGGTTCGTATCGCCTGAGGCCGGTCCACCACGACGCAGACGTCCTCGCCGGGCCACCACCAGCCGCAGGAGCGGGCCAGGCCGGCCCAGGCACTCAGCTGTTCGGCCTCGTCCGGCCCGTACCTGGCAAGGCCGAGCCGATGCAGCACGTCGTAGTAGGCGATCCAGGACGCGTCCTGCTGCCCGTACCAGCACACGGGTACCGGAGCGTCGCCCGCGAGGACCGCCCGCACGGGTAGGTAGTACCCGTGCGCGAGGCTCCGGTGCAATGCCGTGCGTACGCCTTGGTGCAACACGACAGCGAGCGGGACGCCGCTGTCGAGCGCAAGTAGCGGCGCCAGTTCGGGCCATGGTTCCTTGGTCTTGCTCGTACGCACGGGTGACAGTTCGGGATCGGTGTGCGTGACGCCCGCACTCAGCGCGCCGCGCAACTGGGAGGCGATCATGGCAATGCCGCTTGCCAGCGGCGGTGTCCCGCGCGGCCGGGGGTCCCGGATGTGCTCGTAGAGTTCATCGAGGGTGGGCCAGCCGGTGATCAGGGGGCGTGCCTTGTCTGGCGAGTCGACCCATTCGAACCGAGGTCGTGGCCGCGATGCCCTGGCGTAGATGGCGGTCAGGCAGCGCTCGGCGGTCGACTTGTCAGCCGGCTGCGTGGACAGGGCGTGGTCGAGCCATTCCTGGCGGATCGGGATGGCCTGCTGCCACAGGTCGTGAGGATTGCCGCTGCGAACGGCCTGTGGAGGTTTCGCGGCGTCGTTGCGCCGCGCGGGGGCGCTCACAGCGCCAGGGCGTCGCCGCCCTTCCGGTAAGAGATCATGGGCCGACTATGGCCTACAACGCGGCACCGGCGCAAGGCGATTGCCCCACCTGCTGATCCCCTGCCGACCACCCACGATCCCGAGCGCGACTTCGACCATGCCGCGCTCGGGATCGTGCGGGTGTTGCCGAACTAGGCTCGTGCGGCGTCTCGGCAGCGGGCTGGTGTCCGGCGCCGAGCGCCGGTCAGGACAGTTGCAGCCGAGGCTCGAGGATCACCTCGAAGAGCCGGTCCCACGGCAGCTCGACACGCGCCGACTCGAAGCGGGTCAGCGTCGCCGTGAACGTCTTCGCGCCACGCCGGCCCAGCACGATGCGGTGCCCGGCGAAGTGGTCGGCGAAGTACCGCTCGGTCAGCGGCACAAGCCGTTCGCGAATCCAGCCGTCGAAGTAGCTCTTCTGCGCAGGGGTGAGCGCGAGCGGGTCCCAGCCCTGCGCCCGTGCGTGCGCGTACGCCTCGACCTGCACGATGTTCTTCCACGGGTCGTCCTTGACGAACCGGTAGAGCAGGTACTCGGCGTGCGCCTGGCCGGGCGCGCGCAGCTCGGGCACGCCGAACCCACTGCCGGAGGAGCGGAGGTACGCCCACCGGGCGGTGCCGTGGCTGAGCGCCAGGCCGAGTGCGTTGCCGCCGGTGTTCCACCCCGAGTACGACAGCAGCGCCGCGAGATCCAGGCGGCTCTCCATCCGCGCGACCAGTTCGTGGTCCGCCTTGTTCACGATGAGTGGGTCCACCACGATGACCGGGGTGCCGGCAGCCAGCAGCTTGCCGATCCGCCCGACGAAGGCGTCCAGGTCAGCGGCCCGTTGCCCGGGTGCCGACGAGGGGGTGTTCACGGCGAGCACGATGTCCGCGTCGCCGTTGACGACCCGTCCTCCCACGGTGGCCACGTGCCGGCGGATGTTCTCCGCGAACGGGATGCCCTCCAGTTGAGCGGTCCAGTCCTCGCCGGAGACGCCGGCGTACTCCGTGCGGTAAGTGGGCGCCGTTTGGGCCGCGATCACCCGCGCGACCAGCAGCGCGTCGACCTCGTCGGCGCCGGGGAAGATCTCCACCCGGTCGCTGACGCCGAGTTGGGCGACGAGCGCCTCCAGTTCCACCCGCTCGGCGCGGGCCAGGCCGACCGGCGCGGTGTCGTCCTCGGAGAGCACGAGGTGGCTGATGGTGCCGTCGGCGACCCACTCAATCATGAGCTGGTTGACCTGGTGGTTGCGGGCCCGCGCGGCGAGATAGTCCTCGACGACCTGGTCGGGGATCCGCGCCCGGACGGCGTCGAGCTGGGCTCGAAGCTCCTCCTGGCCGAGGTTCACCACCTGGTCGTAGAGCTTCGCCCAGGTGACCAGCAGGTCGCGGTAGTTGTCCAGCTCGGTGCCCGTGCTGGTGATGGCGAGGCGCTGGATGGTGTCGTGCACCTCGATCACCGCCTCGGGCCGGGTCGAGCGCAGGTTGCGGATCGCGGCCAGGTTCGCCAGGGCGGCGGCCAGGGTCGGGGCGGCGGTGCGTGAGGCGATCAGGCCGCCGTAGGCGAGCATGCTGACCGAGATCACGTACCCGTCGACGCCGTCGGTGGTGCCGAGCCAGCGGGCGATGGCGGCTCCATCGCCCGGGGTGAAGAAGCGGCCCAGCATCTCCCGTGGCGGCAGCTGCACCTGGGCGCCGGCGCTGGCCGCGGTCATCTGCGCCGCGTAGGTGTTGACGGGCCGGTCGTCGAGCGGGACCAGTGCCACGGTCAGCTGCCGCTTGGCGGGCCCTGCGAACGCGGGCCCGGCGGACGCGGATTGGCCGACGGCCACGGTGGTCAGCCCGGCCACGCCGGTGGCCAGAAGGGTTCGTCTTTTCATGTTCACTCCCTCTATTTCGGGGCGCTCGCCGCGCGGGGGGTGGCCGGCACGAGCCGGCGGGTGATCCAGAGTGGTGAGGTGACGGCGTTGCCCATCACCACCGCGTGGGCACCCGCCTCGAAGGCCTGGCCGATCTGTTCCGCGCCGCGGTACCGCCCTTCGGCGATCACCGGCACGGGCAGCAGTGCGACGAGTCGCTCCACGAGCCCGAGGTCGGGCCCGTCAGTCGGTGGGCTGGCCGGTGTGTAGCCGGACAGTGTGGTGGCGACGGCGTCCGCGCCGGCCTCGACGGCGGCGATGCCCTCGGCCGCGGTGGAGACGTCGGCCAGGACCAGTGCGTCGGTCCGTTCGCGGATCGCGCGGACCGTGTCGGCGAAGGCGCGTCCGTCCGGTCGGGGGCGGTCGGTGGCGTCGATCGCGACGATGTCCGCCCCGGCCAGTGCCACCTCGAGCGCGTGGGCCGCGGTCGGGGTGATGACGACGTCCTCGGTGCCGTGCTTGTACAGCCCGATCACCGGAACGTCGACGGCGGCGCGTACCGCTCGGACGTCGTCCGGTCCGTTGACCCGGACCGCCACCGCGCCGCCGCGTACCACCGCGGCCGCCACCCGGGCCTGGACGTACGGATCCCGCATCGGATCGTCCGGCTCGTCGGGCAGCGGTTGGCAGGACACCACCAGCCCGCCGGCCAGGTCGTCGAGCACGCTCACCCGTCAGTCCTTTCGATGTCGGGTCTGTCGATGGTCAGTCGGGCGGCGCCGACGACGACGGCGTCAGCGCCCAGCGTGGCGGGCAGCAGCGGAACGTCGGCCCAGCCCGCGGGCAACTCGGCCGAGTAGGCGGCCGACGCGGAGGGCAGCAGGGGACCGGCCGCTCCGCCGGCCACCAGGACGGCGTCCGGATCGAGCAGCGCCACCAACCCCGCCAGGGCCGCGCCGAGGACGGCTCCGGCCCGCTCCACGACCCGCTGGGCGACCCCGTCTCCGGCCGCGGCGCGGTCCGCCACGGTCCGCCCGGTGACGTGGGTGCCGGTCTCGATGAAGTACGCGGCGGCCAGCCCGCTGCCGGAGGCGATCGCCTCCAGATGCCCGTACCGGCCGCACCCGCACCGCAGCCGTTCGGCGCCCGGGGCCGGCAGATGCCCGACCTCGCCGGCCGCCCCGCGGGCACCGCCCTCGACGCGGCCGTTGCGGACGACCGCCCCGCCCAGCCCGGTGCCGACGGCCACCAGCAGCACATGGGCGCGGTCGCGTCCGGCGCCGGCCCAACACTCGCCCAGCGCTGCGGCGTTCACGTCGTTGGTGACCCGAACTTCTCGACCCAGCCGGGTGGCCAGCGCGTCGGCGACCGGGGTGCCCGTCCAGCCGGGCAGGCTGTCGGTGGCGTACCGGATGCCGCCGGTCGCGGGATCGACCGTGCCGGCGGTGCCCACACCCACCGGCCCGGCGGCCGCGCCGAGCAGGTCGGTGGCCAGCCGGGCGGCGGCGTCCAGCACAGCCCCGGGCCCGGACCGGGCGGGCGTGGGCACCTCGCGGCGCTCCAGCACCCGTCCGGTAGCGCGGCCGCCGTCTTGGTGCCACCGATGTCGATACCGACAACCGGTGTCGTCATCCCTTGAGGCCGGTGTGCGCGAGGCCCTCGACGAACTGCTTCTGCGCGATGACGAAGACCACCAGGACGGGCAGCGCGGTCATGGACGCCGCGGCCATCTGGACGTCCCACATGGGGCCGCCGTAGGCGTCGACGAACTGGGTGAGCGCCTGGGGCAGGGTGAACTTCTCCGGAGAGGAGAGGAACACGATCGGTTCCAGATAGAGGTTCCAGCTGTGCAGGAAGGTGAAGATGGCCACCGCACCCAGTGCCGGCCGCGACAGCGGGAGGGCGATCCGCCAGAAGGTGGCGACGCGGCCCAGCCCGTCCACCCGGGCCGCCTCCTCCAGTTCACCGGGGAGGCTGATGAAGAACTGCCGCATGATGAACGTCGCCAGGACGCTCGGCGCGCCGAAGATCGGCACCAGGATCAGCGGCCAGTGGGTGTTGACCAGGCCGAGTTTGAAGAACATCTGGAACAGCGGCACGATCGTCACCTCGCTCGGAATGAGCAGGCCCGCGAGGACGACCAGGAACAACACGTTCTGGCCCCGGAACCGGATGCGCGCGAAGGCGTACCCGGCCAGCGCCGCCACGGCCATGGTGCCGACCGTGACGACCAGCGCGATGTAGAGGCTGTTGAGGTACTGCTGCCCGAACGGCTGCAACTCGAACACGCGCTGGTAGGCGTCGAACTTCGGATTGGTCGGCAGGAGCTGCGGCGGGAAGGCGAAGATGTCCGCCACCGGCTTCAGCGACGAGGTGACCATCCACCAGGTGGGGAAGACGAACGGGATGGCCAGGACCAGCAGCACCCCGTAGAGCACCAACTTGGTCCGCCGGGACAGGTCACGATTCATGGAAGACCCACCTCTTGCGCATCTGCCACTGCAGCACGGTGAGGGCGAGCACGATGGCGAACAGGACGATCGACAGCGTGGCGCCGTAGCCGAAGTGATGGAACTGGAAGGCCTGCTGGTACAGGTAGTAGACGAGCACCGTCGTCGAGGTGCCGGGTCCGCCCTGGGTGAGCACCGAGATCTGCGCGAAGACCTGTAGCGACCCGACCACGGTGATGATCGACGTCAGCATGATCGTCGGGCTGATCAGCGGCACGGTGATCCGCCAGAACTGGCGCATCCGGCTCGCGCCGTCCACCTCGGCGGCCTCGTACAGCTCGGCCGGCACGCCTTGGAGGGCGGCCAGGAACAGCACCATGTTGAGGCCGACGTTCTTGAACACCTGCACGACGATCACGGACACCATCGCGGTGCCCTCGCCGCGCAGCCAGTTCGGCCCGTCCACGCCAACGGTGTCGAGCAGACCGTTGATCCCGCCGTTGTCCTGGAGCAGGAAGCCCCAGACGATGGTCCAGGCCACCAGCGAGACGACCACGGGAGAGAAGAACAGCGTGCGGAACACGATCGTGCCCCGCAGCTTCTGGTTCAGCAGGACGGCGAGCAGCAGGGCCAGACCGAGGTTGAGCACCACCAGGCCGACTGAGAACAGCCCGGTGGCACGCAGCACCGAGCCGAGGTTGGGATCGTCGGCAAGGGCCTTGTAGTTGTCGCCGCCGACGAACTCGAAGGTGCCGGCGAGCACGTTCCACTCGTGCAGGCTGTACCAGAGCACGAGGATCAGCGGCAGGATCACGAAGACGATGCTGCCGAGCAGTTGCGGGGCGATGAACAGGTAACCGGCGAGCTGGTCCCGGCGGCGGCTGGTCCAGAACGGCCGTGCCGGGCCCGGAGCGGGCCCGGCGGCAGCCGAGCCCACTCTGGTGTCCGTCTGGGTCATGGTTGCTGGCCCTACTTCGCCAGCAGCGGCTGGATCTTGGTGCAGACGCCGTCGAGTACGGCCTTGACGTCCGCGTTCGGCTGCCACAGCGGGTCGAGGCCGGCGCGGACCTGCTGGCTCAGCTCGGCCTGGCCGGAGTGGCTGGGCTTGACCACGCCGTTGGTGATGCCGTCGATGACGACCTTCTGCAGCTGCTCCGGCTTGAGCTTCGGGTTCGTCTTGGCGAGGGTCTCGGCGGTCAGCTGCGACTGTCGGGGCGCCGGGAAGAACTGGGCGAGCTTCGCCGAGTTCGTGGGGTTGGTGAAGAACGCCAGGAAGTCGGCCGCCTGCTTGGCGTGCGGGCTCTTCTTCATCACCCCGACGCCGGCCTGACCGACCACCGCGTAGTCCCCCTTCGGCCCGGCCGGCAACGGCACCAGGTCCCACCCGAAGCCGCCGTCCTTCAACAGCGAGGCGCGGGAGATCTGGGTGACAGTCATGGCCGAGTCACCGGCGAAGAAGTCGGCGGTCGTGCCCGGTCCGGGCAGCGCCTTCTGGGTGAAGGTGGCCTTGTGCAGGGTGGTCATCGCGTCGACCATCTCCGGGCTGTTGAAGCCGCAGGACTTGCCGTCCTCGCTCCACGCCTGGGCTCCCCACCCGGTCCAGAAGGTGGACAGGTTGTCCCAACCCTTGTAGTCGAAGTCCCGGATGACCAGGCCAGCCTTGCCGGAGTTCGCCGCCGTCGCCGCGGCGGTGGCCAGGGCGTTGTCCCAGTTCCACTGGCCAGCCGCGATCAGCTCGGCCGGCGTCTTCTGCCCGGCCTTCTTGAGCATGTCGGTGTTGACGAAGACCCCGAACGGCGAGGTGGAGAAGGGGTACGCGTACAGCTTGCCGTCGTCCTGCCAGAGCTTGAGCGTGGCGGGGGAGATGTCCTCGTACTGGTAACCCTCGGCCTTCTTGAGGGTGTCGTCGAGGGGCAGCAGCGCGCCCGAGGCGACGAAATCGGGGGCGGAGTTCTCGAATACCCAGGCGAGATCGGGCGCGTTCCCGCCGGCGATCTGAGTGGTCAGGGTCGTGGTGTACGTGTCGAACGGCAGCGGGTCGAACTTGATCTCGGCCACGTCCGGGTGGCTCTTGCGGTACTCGTCGGCGATCTCGTTGAACAGCTTGACGTGCGCCTCGTTGGCCGACCAGACGGTCATCCGCAGCTTCGCCGGGCCGCTGTCGTCGGCGTCGCCACCGCCGCCGCAAGCGGTCAGGGCGAGCGCGCTGGCCAGTGCCACGGCGACGCCGCGCAGGGCCTTTCCTGCTTTCACAATCTTCTCCTTACGGGGGTGTGTGTTCAGTAGCCCGTGATCTGCGGCCAGCGCTGTTCCACGCCGGCCGCGGTGAGGCGGTCCTGGAAGTCAGCCAGCAGACGGGGGGTGTTGCGGACCGCACGCGGGGACGCGCCCTGCGCCAGACAGAAGTCGGCGAGCAGACCGGCGACCTCGCCGACGTTCCACTCGACGGGGTGCAGCCGGTAGCTGCCGTTGGTGATGTGGGTGGTGCCGATGTTCTTGCCGGCCGGCAGCAGGTTCTCCATCCGCTGCGGGATCAGCGCGCCGAGCGGGATCTCGAACGGGCAGGAGCCGACGTCGATGTAGTTGTCGCCGCCGGTCGACGGGTGCAGGTCGATCCGGTACATGCCCACGCCCACCGCGTCCGGGTAGCTGACCGCGCCGTGGTCGCCCCGGACCGCCAGGGACAGGTCCTGCTCGGCCACGGTGTACTCGGCACGGATCCGGCGGGACTCGCGGATGTACGGGGCCTGGGCCAGGCCGTCCGCGCTGCCGGTCACGTCGCCGCGCAGCCGCAGGCCCGGGAAGCCGGTGCCGCCGTCCGGCCGGGGCGCCTCCGTCTGCATCCAGTAGAGCACCGAGTACGACAGCTCGCGGGCCTTGGACAGGTGCCACGACGCGTTCGGCACGTCGATGACCGGACCCTCGAAGTAGTCGATCATCGGCCAGTTGACCAGCGTGATGTCGCTGTCGTACGCGCCGTCGGCGAAGTTGCGCCGCGCGGCGATCCGGCGAAACGTCCACAGGTTGCCGTCACCCGGGTTGAGACGTTGGTCGGCGTTGACGCTCAACGGGTCGTCGTCCGGGTTGGGGGTGAAGCTGCGCTCGACGATCTCCAGCGTGCGCGGGTGCGGTGACTTCCAGGACAGCAGCCGGTCACCCCAGAAGTCGGGCTTGTAGTCGCGCCAGAAGTCGTACCCCGCAGGACGGTCGATGGTGTGATCGCCGTCGACGTGGTCGAGGGCGAAGCAGACCGACACCGCCTGCATGTTCATCGGCTGGGCCTCGGCCGGGGCGCTCGGCTCACCGGTATCCGCCCGCGACTCGAACCCGGTGACGTACTCGGTGCCCGTCAGCGGCAGCAATTCGCCGGTCTCGGTGGCGTCCAGGACGTACGGCGCGACCACGTCGATCCGCTCGTCCCGGTCGCGGTGCGCCAGCGTCACACCGGTCACCCGGTCCCCGTCGGTCTCCGCGGCCACCGGCCGGTACGGCTGTAGTACCCGCAGCCGGCCCGAACCGAGGTACGGCGCGAGCATCTGTTCGAGGACGGCGACGGCCACCCGCGGCTCGTGGCAGAGCCGGCTCACCCAACCCGCACCGGGGTTGAGGTCGGCCCAGGCCCGGGACCGTTCGGTCAACGGGTAGTGGCGACGGTAGTAGTCGCGGATGCCGTTGCGCAGCTCCCGGTAGCTGGCGGTGGCGCCGAACTGCTCGATCCAGGAGTGTTCGTCCGGCGGGACGGCCTGGCTGGTGAGTTGCCCGCCGAGCCAGTCGAACTCCTCGGTCAGGATGACGGACCGGCCGGCCCGGGCTGCGGCGAGCGCAGCGGCGACGCCGCCCAGTCCGCCCCCGACGACGAGGACGTCCGTACGCATGAGTACCACGTGTTTCCTTCCAATTGCGCGGTCGACCGCTCAGCGTCGGTCAATCGCCGGATCAGGGGTGCCGAGGGTGATGCCCTCGACGAGTTCGCAGGGGAGAAGTCGCTGCTGGACGCCGGACGCACTGCCATCGATGACGCCCGTCAGCACCTCGACCGACTGTCGGCCCATCTCCTCGCGGGGAATGCGGAACCCGGTGAACGTGATGTCGGTCGGGACCGGGACCGTCGGGTCGCCAAGGGTCACGATCGACAGGTCGCCGGGCACGGTCAGGCCACGCCGACGGGTGGCCGACTCCAGCGCGACGGCCGTGGCGAAGTCCTCCACGAAGACGACGGTGGTCCCGTCGGCCATCAGGGTGTCGACGGTTGTTTCGGCCTCCCCGGCCAGCGCCGACATCTGCCCGGCGCTCTCCGCGGTCACCGCGGCGGCGTAGAACCCACGGCGCCGGTCTTCGGAGGATTCCGCGGTGGTGCCCATGCTCACGTACGTCAGGCGGCGGTGACCGTGCCGCAGCGCCACCTCGACGAGCTGGGCCACCGCCGAGGCGTAGTCGGCGCCGACGTAGGGGACCGGCCCGCCGGCGTCGTCGCGGCGCCCGACGGCGACGTACGGATATCCGTCACGGTTGAGCCGGTGCAGCTCCGCGCCGTCGATCTCGCGCCCGAGCAGGATGCACCCGTCGGCCAGACGTAGCCGGTTGTCCTGGTGGAAGATGCGCCGCCGGCCGTCCACCACCGGTGCGCTGGTGAACAGCAGCAGGTCGCAGCCGACCCGCTCGGCGTACTCCTCGATGCCGAGCAGGAACGGGTGGAAGAAGTCCCGGCTGCCGCTGGGGAAGGCGGGCTCGTACGTGAAGACGCCGATGATCCGGTTGAACCGTGAGGCGAGGCGGCGGGCCACGGGGTCGGCGGCGTAGCCGGTCTCGGCGATGACCCGCAACACGCGGTCCCGGGTCTCCTGGGCGATGCGGACGTCGGCGTCGGTCCGATTGTTGAGCACCAGCGACACGGTCGCCTGACTGACGCCGGCCATCCGCGCAATGTCACGCTGGGTGACACGTCTGGGGGGAGCGGGCACGTCGGGTCCTTCCGGTGCTGCTAATGCGTATTAGCGATCGGCGTTGGGAAGGAGCTTGGCCGCTGGCCCGGCGTGTGTCAAGAGGTGTACGAAAGATTTCCGCGCGATGAACTCGCTGGAGTAATGCGCATTAGCCGTCGAGGTTGTCGGCGGGTTGCGGTCTGGTCCGGGTGACTCGGCGGGCCTCGAGCCGGCTCTTGACAGAAGCGCCGTCTGGCGCGCAACATTCGAGAAACATAGATGCTAATACGTATTAGCTCGGCGGCGCCAGGGGCACTCGCCGATCGATGTCCCCTGTGTTCTTACTGAGCGTCACACTGCGCCGAACCTGCCACCGATCCGACCGACCAAAGAGGAAGTCGCATGACGAGACCATTCGCCCCGTCGTCCCGACGCGCTGTCCTGGCGGCCGCCAGTGCCGGCCTACTCATCGCCGCCGTGGCCGGCGCCCGGCCGGCAGCCGCCGAACCCCCGCTCGACTTCCCCCAGTTCACCTACCAGGGCACTGCGTTCGACAAGGGCACCCTCGCCTACAACCCGACGAACGAGTTCATCTTCCCGAGCGTCATCCGGGCCGCCGACTACTTCTCCGACCCGCTCGGCACCTACTACCTGTACTACGCGCCGCACGAGCGTCCCGGCGGGATCGCCCTCGCGTACTCCGACTCGATCAACGGTCCGTGGACGGAATACGCCGCCAACCCCCTGATCGGCAACACCTGGCTGCCGTACTACGCGACGGTCAGCCACATCTCCTCGCCGCACGCGGTGTGGATCGAGGGCGAGGGCAAGCTCTTCCTCTACTTCCACGGCGAGAACTCCATCACCCGGTACGCGACCTCCGACGACGGCATCCACTTCAGCTACGGCGGGACAGCGGTCAGCCGCAACGACTCGACCGGTGGCGAGACCTCCTACGCCCGGGTGTTCGAGCAGTCCGTGCCCCGTCTGGGCACCCGGTACCTGATGGTCTTCATGGACAATCCGACCGCCGCGCTGCCAGGACCGACCGGGCCGGTGTCACGGCGGATCCGTTGGGCGGTCTCCAACGACGCGCGGACCTGGACCATGCAGCCCGAACCGCTCGTGACCCCACAGGGCATCGAAGGCCCGAACGCCTCGGGACCGTTCTTCCTGCGCTGGAACGACCGCAACCTGGTGGTCTACCACGCCGCCGACGGCAACATGCACGCGGTGGACGTCGGGCAGGACTTCGACCAGGAGACCCACCTCGGCGTCGTACACGACTCGATGTCCGCGGCACCCGACCTCGGCCGCTCGGCCGCGCCGACGTTCTACTTCGACGGACGCACCGCCCACATGTACTACGAAGCCGGCGGCCGGCTCACCGCGACCATCGGCCACGCCACCGCCACCCTGGCAAAACCATTGCCGGTACGGCAGCTCGAATGTGCGGCCGACCGACCGGTCCTGTGGCCACCGAACCACAAGCTGGTCGACGTCGACCTCACCGTGGACCTGCACGACGGTGTGCTCGGCCCGAACGCGTTCACCCTGACCGGCGTGACCGGGGGCGACGCCACGGACGTCAGCGGCTTCACCGTCGGCGCGCCGGACACGAGCGGCAAGCTACGGGCCGAACGTGCCGGCAACGGCGGGGACCGGGTGTACCACCTCACGTATGCCGGCCACGACGAGATCGGGCGGCCGGTTGGCTGCACCGTCACCGTCACCGTCCCCCACGACCAGGGCAGCAACTAGTGGATCGTCCCCGGTGGACAAATCGCCACCAGATGTTCGTCGTCGAAGGATCACCAGGTTGCTGGAGCGCCGTCGCTGTTCATCAGACGCCCGCACGTAGCGCGGCGACGAAGTCGTGAGGGCTGATGGTGGTGGGTCGGTCGCTGACCTGGCCGTCGCCGAGTTCGATGACGCGCCAGACGCCGTCGTCGCGTCGGGCGAGGTCGACGGTGACGAAGGGTAGGTCGAGGGCGGCGACCAGCGGTGTGAGCGTGCTGAGGTCGAGGTCGCTGGGCGGGAGGTCGTCGGCGGTGTCGGGGTGCGCGCCGACGAGTGCGCAGGCGCCGTTGATCCACCAGGTGCGTACCTCGGCGGTGGTGAAGTTCTCGAAGGCGCGCAGGACGAAGCCCCCGCTGAAGTCGTCAGCGCGGAGTTCCAGGAATCGGGCGGCGACGTGCCAGGCAGGGGTGGGGTCGGTGAGGTCGGGGATGAAGGTCGCCTCGTGCCAGTGGTGTTTCATCGACTTCGTGTAGTCGCGCAGCACGGCGGCGCCGCTACCGAGCCGGATCCGGGCCTGGTCGAACGCGGTCCGCTCCGCGCTGGTGGTCCAGGTGGAAATCGGGGTGACCGGGGCGAGGCGGTCGTACCAGCCGGGGAGTTCGTGGGCGCGGCGGTACTGGTCGCCGCTGGTGCGGAGGATCACGCCACGGGCGGCGAGGGCTTCGGCGAAAGCCGAGTACTGGTCGCTGCGGAGCATCCATCCTCGGTAGACCGCGACGCCGCCGGCGGGCACGGCCGCGACCCCGCCCTGCGGATCGTCGCGGGTCAGCGCGTCGTGGTCGACCACGGCGACGTCGATCCCGACGGCGCGTGCGGCCTGTGCTTCGGCCGCGAAGTGATCATCGGGTCGGCGTGGCCGTAGGGGGTTCGCGGGGACCAGCAGCATCATCCGGACATCGTGCCGGAGATACCCCAACAGGCTCCACCTCATATTCCGGAGGGCCCGGTCGCCCTGATGCGGCCACCGCCGCCCCGGCCGCCGTCTGGTTACTTTCGGTCATCGGTGTGGGAGGCGTACTCTGACCCGGCGTTCACCGCGCCTGGTCGCCACTCCACCTGGCCTACGCCGCTGAGCGCGGTGCCGCGCAGGCGCTGAACTGTGCCGAACTCAGAACTCGGGAAATGGTGACGGGAGCAGATGGGCTACCTCCGGATCGGCGATGTCGACCTGTATTCGGAAGTCGCCGGCGAGGGTGATCCCGTCCTTCTGCTGCACGGTGGCTTCTGTTCCCTCGAGTCGATGCGGGCGCAGTCCGACGCGCTCGTGCCGGATCACCGGGTGCTCGCCTTCGAGCGCCCCGGGCACGGCCGGTCGGCCGACATCGACGGGGAGTACGGGTACGCGCGCGGTGTCGCCGAGACCCTGGCCTACCTCGATGCCGTCGACTGCGAATCGGCGCACATCGTCGGCTACAGCGACGGCGCGATCATCGGGCTGCTGCTCGCCCTCGACCACCCGGCGCGGGTGCGCTCGCTGACCGCCATCAGCGCGAACCTCGACCCGTCGGCGTTCACCGATTCCGCTGCCCCCGTACTCGAGGCGCTCGAAAAGGAGCAGAAACCGGACGTCGAGCGGATGCACTATGAACGCCTGTCGCCGGACGGGCCGGGGCATGCGGACGTCGTACTCGCCAAGCTGTTCCGCCTCTGGACGAGCGAACCGCACATCGACCCCGACGAACTCGCCCGGATCGCGGCGCCGGTGCTCGTGATGTCGGGCGACCGTGACACGATCCCACCCGGCCACAGCCTTCTCATCGCCGCGTCGATTCCCGGCGCGCAGTTGTGCATCGTGCCGGGCACCACGCATCACCTCATCGCCGAGCGTCCTGAGTTGGTCGGCGCGCTCATCAGTACCTTTGTGGAGCAGGCCGCCGATCAGCCGCGGGAGCGACGCAGCAGCCAGACGAAATAGGGTGCTCCGACAAGGGCCATCATGAGCCCGGCGGGGATCTGCGAGGGGGCGATGAGCGTACGGCCGAGGGTGTCGGCAACGCAGACGAGCAGGCCGCCGAGCAGCATGGCGACCGGGATGATGCGCCCGTGCCGAACACCGACGAGGCCGCGGGCGATGTGGGGAGCGACGAGCCCGACGAAACCGACCACACCGACCGCGATCACGCTCACCGCCGCCACGACCGCCGCGATCGTCAGCAGCGAGAGTCGCGCGCCTTCCCGGCGGACGCCGAAGATCCGCGGGGTGTCCTCGTCGATCGCCAGGAGGTCGAGCTGGCGGCGCATTCCCAGCACCGCGGGAGTCGCGAGGAGAAGCACGAGCGCGACCGGCAGTACGTCGGCGAAGGACCGCCCGTAGGTCGTGCCCGAGAGCCAGGTGAGGATCTGCGGCGTGTCCCACGGATCGGCACGCAGGAGCAGGAAGGTGCTGATGTCGCTGAGCGCGTAGCCGCAGCCGATGCCGATGAGCAGGAAACGGTCGGGGAGGAGCCCTCCACGCCACGCCAGCAGGGCGATGAGCGCGAAGGTGCCGAGGCCCATCGCGACGGCCGTGACGATGAGCGCGGGGCGTCCGCCGGGCACGCCCGAGGTCACCACGATCACCGCGCCGAGGCCGGCACCGGCGGTGATACCGAGCACGCCCGGCTCGGCCAGCGGATTGCGTACCGTTCCCTGCACGACAGTTCCGGCCAGCGCGAGCGCCGCACCGGCGACGACGGCCGCCGCGACCCGCGGGGCGCGGTCGTCGAGTGCCCGGCCGATCAGGTCCGGCGCGGCGCTCTGGAGCCAGAGCACGACATCGCCGGTGCGTAGCCACAGGCTGCCGGCCAGCAGGCCGACCAGCACCGCCGTGACGAGCAGACCAGCCGCGACGACCACCACGGTGAGGAAGCGGCGGCGCGAGCGGGTGGCGACGAGGGCCCGGGGAGCATCTCGCGCCGCTCCCGCATCGCGAAGCCGGAGCGCGAGGATCACGATGACTATGGCACCGAGCAACGAGGTCGGGATTCCGGTGGGAATCGAGGCGGCCGCCTGGGCGCCGAGCGCCGCCCGGAGCACGTCGTCCGCGAGGAGCACCAGAAGTGCCCCGACCAGTCCGCACGCCGGGATCAGGAAGATGTGCCGGCTCAGCACACCGATCCGGTTGGCCGCGAGGCGCACCACGACCGGCGCGGCGAGGCCGACGAAGGCGATGGGACCGGCCAGCGTCACCGAGATGCTCGTCAGCAGGACAGCACAGAGCACCGCGATCAACCGGGTCGAACGGATCGGCACGCCGAGCGAGGCGGCCGTGTCGTCGCCAAGGCCGAGCACGTCGAGTCGCCGGGCCATCAGCACGGCGATGGCGAGCACGACGACGATGACCGGGGCGGCGCGCACGGCGGCGTCTATGTTCAGCTGTGCGAGAGAGCCGCTGCCCCAGGCGTACAGCCCGGTGGTGCTCTCCTTGAACAGGATCAGCAGCATGGCGGTGGCCGCGTCGAGGGCCATCGCGACCGCGGAGCCGGCCAGGATCAGCCGCGTCGACCCGATGCCCGAAGCGGTGCCGACGAGGCCGAGCACGAGCCCCGCGGCGAGCAGACCACCGCCGAAGGCCACGGCGCCCGAGGCCCACAACGGCACCGCGAGACCGAACGCGCCGACCGCGCACAGCGCGAAGTAGGAGCCGGCGGTGACGGCGAGCGTGTCCGGAGCGGCCAGCGCGTTGCGGGTGACTGACTGGAGCAGCGCCCCGGCCGCGCCGAGCGCCACGCCGACCGCGATCCCGGCGAGCATGCGAGGCAGGCGGGACCCGGTCAGCACATCGGTGACCGGTACGCCGCCGACGTCCTCGCGCGCCCCGAAGAGATAGCGCAGCAGGTCCCAGAAGCCCACCCCGGAGGTGCCCTGCGTCATGTGCCACAGCCCGCACACGACGACTGAGACGAGCAGGACGGCCAGGACGGCCGCCCCGCTCGCGCCACGGCCGAACCCGACTCCGGGCACCGGCCGCGGCGCGAGGGTGTCGCTCACTTCCCGGTCAGGATCTTCACGTAGGCGTCGATCGCTTGCTCGTTCGACTTCGGGCCGCCGGCCCCCCAGACGCCTGCCGGGAAGGCGTACGCCCGGCCTTCCTTCACGGCCGGCAGCGCGGTCCAGATCGAGCTCTTGCGCAGTTCCTTGACGTAGCTGTCCGGGGTGTCGTCGTCGGAGTAGAACAGGCTCGCGCTCCCCACGGCGGTGAGTCCCTCGATGTCGGTCTGCGCGAGACCGTACGAGGGGTCGACGCCGCCGCTGCCGTAGGCCGCGTTGATCTTGTCAGTCCAGGCAGTGGTCATGCCGAGCTGCTCGCCGAGTTCGGTGAACAGGGCACCCTTGCCATAGGGGCGGATGACGACGTTGCCGCCCTCGATCCAGCCGTCGAAGAACAGGAAGTCCTTGGACTTGATGTTCGCGGCCTCGGCCGTCTTCCTGGCTCCGGCGAGATGTTCGTCGAACTGCCGCAACACCAGATCGGCGCGCTCGGTGCGGCCGGTGGCCTGACCGATCATCGAGAACACCTTCCTCATGTTCGCGATCTGGCCTGCGGCGTCGGCCCCGACCGTGGCGAGTACGGGGACACCGCGCTTCTCGAGCTTGGTGATCTGCTCGTCGTCGGCCTTGAACGCCTCCACGATGATCAGATCGGGCTTCGTGGCGTACAGCGCGTCGAGGTCGGGCTCGCCGCGCTCGCCGGTGTTGACGACACTTGCCGGAAGCGGCTCCGCCTTCACATAGGTGCCGTATCCCTTCGTGTCGGCGGCCGCGACCGGCGTGAGGCACAGCGTGAGCAGGTCCTCGGTCTGCTGCCATTCCAGCACCGCGACCCGCTGGGCGGGCTTGGCGAGCTCGACCTTGCGGCCGACGCCGTCGGTCATCGACACCGGGCCGGTCGACGTTGTCGTCTTGTCGTCGGCGCAGGTCTGCGACGAGGGGGTGGTCGAGCTACCGGCGGCGGGTTCGTCGACCTTCGTAGTGCCGCAGGCCGTGGCCGTCACGGCGATCGCGGTGAGCGTCGCGGCGGTGGCCGCGAGGCGGGGGACAAGCATCATGCGAGTTCTTCTCCTGATTTGATGTTCCGGTTCCGTGCGGGATGCCGCCCGACCGGGTCGATGCGAAGGCGGCCGGTGCGCGGGTCGACCTCGACCTCCACCCGCAGGTCGTAGACCTCGCCGATGTGCTCGGCGGTGAGCACCTCGATCGGGTCGCCCGCGGCGTGAATGCGCCCGGCGTGCATGAGGACCAGCGTGTCCGCGACGCGTGCGGCGTGGTCGAGATCGTGCAGCACGACGCCGACGGCGACGCCGTGCTCGTCGACGAGATCCCGGACCAGGTCGAGCGTCTCGATCTGGTAGCGCAGGTCCAGATGGTTCGTCGGCTCGTCGAGGAGCACGACGCCGGTCTCCTGAGCCAGGCAGGCGGCCAACCACACGCGCTGCATCTCGCCACCGGAGAGCTCGCCGACCGGCCGCTCGGCCATGTCCTGCACGCCGGTGACTTTCATCGCGCGCCCGACCGCCTGTCGGTCCGCCACCGACGGGCCGGCGAAGCGGCGCCGGTGCGGGTGGCGCCCGAACGAGACGACCTCGTGCACCGTGAGCCCCTGTGGGGCTTGACGCGACTGTGCGAACAGCGTGACCTCCCGCGCGAACTGGCGCACGCTGAGCAGCGACACCGCGCGCTCCGGCTGCCCGTCACGGTGGCCGAGCATCACCTCGCCGCCATCCACGCGATGCAACCGGGCAAGGGCTCGCAGCAGCGTCGACTTACCGCTGCCGTTCGGCCCGACCAGCGCCGTCACGCGACCGGGCGCCAGCACCACCGAGACGCCGTGGACCACCGCCGTCTTTCCGTAGCGCAGCACCAGTTGTTCACCACGCAAGACGGCCGCCGCTACCGAACTGGCGGCCCCTCGCCGATCGGCGAGGGGCGCAATGGTCACGGGCATCGATCGGCTCCGAATCACGGGGGTGGCAGGCGAAGCATGCCCGGGTCGCGGCAGGCCGAGTAAGGGTTGCCTTGCCTAACGGAGGCTAGGTGATGTTCCGGGTGTCGGCAATCCTGACTCCCGACACGCGCTACCGGAATCCGGACATCAGGCCCGATACGAGGGCGCATCGACGAGGACCCTGCGAGTCGACTTGATCACTCGCCGGAAAGCGGCGATGAACGTGCTCGGTCACGGTGAACCGCTTCCTGCCTCGACCCGCTTCCCCTCGAACACGCCCGCGGCGTCGTCGGCCTCCGAGCCGGCCGATCGCGACGTCAGGGACGGGTCGACGGCGCCGGACCGGGACCGGGACCGGGCGATGAGAAATGCGCCGCTCCGACGCGATCACGTCCGGGCCCTGAACCGCTAGGGTGTGGAAACACCGTTTCCATTCGTTTCACAACAGGGCGGAGGGACCAACGTGCAGCGCAGCCAGGAAGACGCCACCGTCGCGCCGGAGGCCGGCGAGCAGACCAAAACGTTCGGCCCACTCCGGCTCTCACCGGGCACGACCCGGACCAACATCAGCGGGTACTACTGGCTGGCGCTGACGTCGATCATGACGTTCACGTTCATCCCGGCCGCGCAGACCGCGCTCCTCACCTCCATCCTGGGCGTGCCCAAGGGGGAGCAGGGTTCGATCGTGGGCACCGCTGGGCTGATCAGCGAGATCGTCCTGATCGCGGCGGTCGGCCTGGCCGGCGCCTGGTCCGACCGCCTCGGACGGCGCCCGATCGTGGTCGGCGGCTACATCCTGCTCGGCCTCGGCGTCGGCATGGCACCGTTCGTCGGCTCGGTCCTGCCCTACTACCTGGCCCGGGGTGTCGCCGCCGTCGGCGTGGCTATGGTCACCGTGATGCTCACGGCCGTGGTCGCCGACTACGTCCGGGACACCACCCGCGGCAGGGCCAACGGCATCCTCGGCTTCTGCAACGGTCTCGGCGCGCTCGTCACGTTCTTCGTGCTGATCAAACTGCCCGACATCTTCGAGCGCAGCGGGATGGACACGATCGCCGCGCTGCGGGCGACCTACCTCATCGTCGCCGGGCTGGCCCTGCTCACCGCGATCCTGATGCGGCTCACCCTCCGGGGCGGCCTGGCGACAACGCACTCCGAACACATCCCGATCCCCAGGCTGCTGCGCGAGGGCGTCGCCGAGATCCGGCGCCCCGGTGTCTCCTTCGCCTACCTCAGCGCCTTCGTCGCCCGGGCCGACCTGGCGCTCGTCGGCGCCTACCTCACCCTCTGGGCACAGCAGTACGGCACTCAGCGCCTCGGGCTCAGCGAGGCCGAGGCGCTGGCCAAGGCAGGTCTGTTGCTGGGAGTGGCCAACGGCATCGCGCTGATCGGGGCACCGGCCATCGGCATCATCGCCGACCGGCTGTCTCGCACCGACGCGGTGCTGATCTCCCTGGGGACCGCCGCCCTCGGCTACACCGCCACGATCTTCGTCGGAGACCCGTTCAGCCCGCTCGGCTACGCCGTCGCCGCGCTGATCGGGCTCGGCCAGGTCAGCGCCGTCATCTCCAGTCAGGTGCTGATCGCCGAACAGGCTCCCAGCCGTACCCGGGGCTCGGTCATCGGAACGTTCGCGCTCAGCGGCGGCATCGGCATCATGATCGCGTTCGCCGCCGGTGGCACCCTGTACGACAACTGGCGGCCCGCCGGCCCGTTCGTTCTTTTCGGCATCCTGGCCGGGCTGGCCTGCCTGTACGGCCTCGCCGTCCGATCGAGGATCCCCAACCACCCGGTGGACTGAAAGTTCGATTCGTAGGGCCGGTGGGCGCGCGTGAGGCGCCATCTCAGACCTGCTCACCCCGGCCCATGGCCGGTCATACGAGCCGCCGCCGCGCGGCCCCGGTGACGCGAGCCGCCACCGCGTGGGTCGGTCAGGCGAGGCCGGCATCGTGGGCAAGCAGCGCTACCTGGGTACGGTTGTCGAGGTCGAGCTTGGTCAGGATGTGCGACACATGGGTCTTCACGGTGGCCAGGGTCATGTCGAGCGCGGTGGCTATCTCGGCGTTGTTGCGGCCCTGGCCGATCGCCACGACGACGTCGTGCTCGCGCGGGCTGAGCGCCGCGAGGGTGGCCTTGGCCCGGGCGTACGTGCCGGCCTGGACGGCGACCCGGTCCATCAGTCGGCGGGTGATCCGCGGGGACAGGATCGGCTCGCCGGCTGCGACCTGCCGGACCGCCTCGGCGATCCGGGCCGGCGGGGTGTCCTTGAGCAGGAAGCCGCTGGCCCCGGCACGCAGCGCGTGCAGGATGTTCTCGTCGGTGTCGAACGTGGTGAGCACGATGATCTCGGGCGGCCGCGGGCGCGCCCGCAGGCGGCGGGTGGCGGTTATGCCGTCGACCCGGCGCATGCGCAGGTCCATCAGCACGACGTCGGGGGCGTGCGCGTCGGCCGCGGCCGGCACCTCGTCGCCGTCGGCGGCCTCGCCGACCACTGCGATGCCCGGGGCGCCGTCGAGCATCATGGTCAGCCCGGCGCGGACGAGCGCGTCGTCGTCGACGACGAGCACACGCACCGGCGGTGTCACGCCGGCCATGGTATCGAGGCGTGCAGCCGGAACTCCCCGCCGATCACCTGGTGGTCGAGCTGCCCGCCGGCCAGGTGCACCCGCTCGGTGAGCCCGACCAGCCCGGCACCCCCGGACCACCCGGGCGGCGCCGTACCTTCCGGTGTCAGCGCATTGCGGACGTCGATCTGCAGGCCCGCGCCGGGCCCGCCGCGCAGGGCGACCTGGACCGGCTGGCCCGCGGCGTGTTTGCGGGCGTTGGTCAGGCCCTCCTGGATCACCCGGTACGCGGTGCGGGCCACCGACGGGGGCGCCTCGGCCGGCCCGGCCACCGCCTCGTGCAGCAGCACTTCGGTGCCGGCGTCGCGGGACTCCTCGACCAGGCGTGGGACGTCGGCCAGCACCGGCTGCGGGCGGCTGCCGTCGCTGTGCGGGGGGTCGTCGTCCCGCAACAGCGAGATCACCTCGCGAAGCTCGTCGAGCGCCTGGTGCACGCCGTCCCGGACGACCCCCGCGGCCCGGGACAACTGCTCGGGTGAGGAGTCCGGACGGTACTCCATCGCCCCGGCGAACGTGGCCAGCAACGACAGGCGGTGGGCAAGGACGTCATGCATCTCCCGGGCGATCTGGTGACGTTCCAGCATGCGCGCCTCGGCCACCCGGCGGCCCTGCTCCGCCTCGGCGCGACGGGCCCGACCGTGCAGCGAGCGGATCAGCGCTTCGCGGGCCTGTGCCCACGCACCCCAGCCGAGCAGCGCGCTGTAACCGACGGCGACCAGCGCCAGCCACCAGCCATACGAAATGCCGCCGTTGGACCGCCAAGCGCCCTGGACCGCGTGCGCGGCGAGCCCGGCCACCGCCACCGCGATCGCAACCGGGGAGCGTCGGCGGCGTGCCACCTGCGCCGCGCCGATAGTGGCCGGTGGGGTGGCCGCCGGCGATACCGCGGCCAGCACGGTGAGCACCACCGTGGTAGCGGCCGGCCGCCACATCATCAGCGGCGTCAGCAGCAGGCTCAGCGCGCCGACCGCGAGGTCCAGCGCGAGCAGCGGGCCGGGCGGGCGTCCGAGCCACCAGCCCAGGATCGTCACCGCGATGAGCAAGCCCGACGCGCCCATGATCGCGGCGAGAGCCGCAGTGCTGGGACGGCGGTCGCAGTCTTCCGACCCGGGGGAGAAGCTGTTCACTCGGCGAGGCTAACCGGCGGGCACCGGGCGCCGACACCTTCCAAAGTTGGTGGTCGGGTTCTCCTAGGAGGGCATTGGCGCAGCTCCCGGTCCGATGTGCCCACCCGGCCCGGCCCGCGATCCTCATCGGCATGACGAACGATATGCAGCAGCACACCGTCACGACCAGGACCGCCGCACGGCGTACGGGCCGCGCGATCACCATCGCCGCGGGAGCGGCCGGGGCTCTCCTCCTCTGGGCCGTCAACGACCCCTGGGCCGGCATCGATCTCGCTGTCCGTCAGGGCGACACCACCCAGCACATCGGCCCGGTCGCCGTCGTGGTGGCCGCGCTGATCGCCGGCCTGGCCGCCTGGGGCCTGCTCGCGCTGCTGGAGCGGACTGTCCGCCGCCCCGTCCGGACGTTCCAGATCATCGCGCTGATCGTGCTGGTGCTCTCGCTGGCCGGCCCGCTGGGCAACGGCGTCGGCACCAGCAGCCGGCTGGCGCTGCTCGGCATGCACCTGACCGTCGGCGCGGCGCTGATCATCGGGCTGCCCGGCCCGCGGAAGTGCCGATAAGCGCGGGTCCGAGATTCAGGGCGCGCCACGGCGATCCCGAGGCGCGCCCTGAGGACGGCGATACCGGCCCTTTCCCTACCAGGCCGCCTGATCGCGACACTGGAGGCCCACGACCCGGCTCCGACTACTCCGCCGAATCCGACAGCCAGTAATGTGGTACTCAATCTGTTTCTGCAAGCCACCTGCGGTTCTTGGTCTTTGCGCCTCGATTCCTGGGTCGCAACCGGCGGACCGTGCGTTCGGCAGTTGAAGGTCAGCGGGACGGATGGGGTGGCCCTTCCGGTCAGCGCGCGGTCGCGTAACGGCTGCCACAGACGGTTGCCACCCTCACGCGGGCTGGAGACCGTTGATCGGACGGGCTCGGCGTTGCGATACCGTCAAGGCGCCCACACCGGCGTCGAGTAGTCCGCGTCCGTCGGCTGTCGATGGCCCGCAGGGCGCCCCACGAATCCAGGGAGATACCGATGCCGGAGCCTGAGCCCGTCCAGGACGACCACGCGGCGGATGCCGACACCTCGGCCACGGCCGAGACCGAGACCGAGACCGACCAGCCTGCCGTTCCCGCGAACCGGGCTGCCCGACGCGCGAAGGGCAAGGGCGTCTCGCCCCAACCGCATGGAAAGGGTCAGCACCTCGGCGGCCGGGGCTCGGTCCAGAGCCCGCGCCAGTGGGGTAACCGCCGAAGCGGCTGATCCGTCGGTGGAGCCCTTGTCAGCACACATCCACGATCAACACAACTGCAGGTCGACCACAGCCGACATGCAACATCGCGCCCGGATGCGGGTGCTCGTTGCGGCGGACCGGGTCCCCGGTGACCCGGTCGATGTGTGACAGCCGATGAAGTCGGCAGTGGGTCAGCACCGCGTGCACGGTCGGGGCCGGCATGCCCAGAGTTGAGAAGGTGGGGGAGGGCCGACCTCGGGAACGTGCGCCCGGCGCAGGCTACGGCTGGCAACAAGGAGTCGTTCGATCCGGCCGTCCCGACGTATTGGCCTGGGGGATGGAGATCTTCTCAGGTGACGACCGTAGCAATCGGGCCATCAGGTGGGGTCGTCGAAAGTGAGTTCACCAATCGGCGATCATGCCGACGGTGTCATCTGGGTGGTCGATCGTCGCCGACTTGGGGTTCTTCCAGCCTTCGGGCGATCTGTTCCATGGCGATGAGGTCGTCTGGGGTGAGCCGGTCGATGAAGTGGCGTCGTACCGACTGAACGTGGGCCGGTGCGGCGTTTTCGAGTGCGTCCAGACCTTGCGCGGTGAGGACGAGGAAGCAACCTCTGCCGTCGGCCGGGTCGGGTGTACGCCTCAAGAGGCCGCGCGCCTCCATCCGGGTGGCGTGCCGGGACAGCCGGCTGCGTGACCAGCCCATCTTGTCGGCCTGTTCTCCCAGGGTGCTGGTGTGGTCGGTCCGCTCCGACAGGGTGCTCAGCACCTCGTAGTCGGGTTCGGAGAGCCCGACCGCGGCCAGGTCGCGCGCCGTGCCGGTCTGGACGGCGACCACTACGCGCAGGAACGCCCGCCACGCCCGTTCCTCGTCAGGGTCCAACCAACGTACGGCCCCGTCCGGCGCTCTCGTTGACATGTAATCAACCTAGCATCTACACTTCGTTTCCATGTCAACGAAATCGCCACGTGTCCTCGTACTGATATGCAGCACCCGCCCCGGTGCCCTCGGCCCCCTGGTGGCGCAGTGGTTGATCGAAACCGTCACCCCGCGTGCCGCGGAACTCGGCGTCGAGCTTGTGCCGGTGGCCCTCGGCGATCTGAACCTGCCGTTCCTCGACGAGGAGGAGCATCCGTCGTCGGGTGTCTACCAGCATGAGCACACACGTCGGTGGAGCGCGATCGTCGACGCGGCGGACGGGTTCATCGCGGTCACGCCGGAGTACAACTACGGGATGCCAGCGACGCTGAAGAACGCGCTGGACTACCTCGGCCGCGAATGGGCATGGAAGCCGATCGGCTTCGTCAGCTACGGCAACACGTCGGCGGGTACCCGGTCAGTTCAGCATGCCAAGCAGGTGGTGACTACGCTCCGCCTGGTCCCGGTGGGCGCCACGGTCGCGATTCGCATCGGTGACGCGGTGGAAAGTGGACGGTTGCTTTCCGACCCGGCCCGCGACACGGCGGGTGTCGGGCTGGTGGACGAACTGGTCCGGGTCGCTCACGCCCTACGGCCGATGCGCGAGCGCGCACGAGCAGATGCACGGCCCGGACCGTTGCCAGGGTCGTACGCGAGACGGTTGACCCCCGACGACGCGCCCGAGGTCACTGTGCTGCAGCGGTGCTGCTGGGTGGAAGAGGCCGTCGTCAATGACACGATGGCCATACCGGCCCTGCATGAGTCGCTGGAGGAGGTACGCGACTGGCTGGAGACCTGGCACACCACGGGCATCTGGTTGGACGGCCGACTGCTGGGCATGGTGCGGGCCCGTCGCGACGGCGCGGACTGGCAGGTGGGTCGGCTCGCCGTCGTGCCCGACCTGCGGGGGCACGGGCTGGGCCGGTGGCTGTTACGCACCGCTGAAACCGGCGCCCGACCGGATTGCCGCCGCATCCTGCTGTTCACCGGCGCGAAAAGCTTGCGGAACATCAGCCTTTACCACAGCGAGGGATACCAGTCGGAACCACTCGCCCGCCCGGACGGAACCACCGGCCTCACCAAGGGCGTATCCGCCAGGTAGCTGCCGGCTCATTGAACCCATGTAGTCCGATGTGCACTCATGTCGCTGACCGCTCGGCGTGGTCGCCCGTCGGTGTGTTGTCGCCGAAGGCTGCCGCCAGCGCCTTCGCGATCAAGTCGGGTAGATCGGTACGCCCGTCGTCCTTCGCCCACCGCACCAGCGCGGTGTGCATGGCGGCCAGGCAGGCGCTGGCCGCCGCCGCGGCTTGGAAGGCCGCGTCCGGATCGGCGGCCTCGTCCCCGAGGCCGTCCACGATGGCTTGTTGAAGCACGTAGTGGTTGTCCAGGTGCCGGGCGCGTAGGGCGGGCGTCGAGATCATCAACCGCAGGCGGGCCAGCAGGAACCGGTCGTCGCCGGCGGTCAGCGTCCGCGCCGAGTCGACGAGCGCGCTGCCGATGCGGCGCACGAGGGGCTGCCCGGCCGGCGTCGCGGCGATCCGTTCGGCGACCAGCGGGCCGTTCTGATCGACCAGTACGAGGTCCTCCTTTGTCGGGAAGTGCCGGTACACCGTCATCGGAGAGACGCCGGCGGTCTCTGCGACGTCGTTCACGGTCGTGCCGTCGTACCCGCGCTCGACGAACAACCGCACCGCATGCGCCTGGATCATGCGCTGGGTCTCGGCCCGTCGTTGCTCCCGAAGTGTTGAGTGCCGTTCGCCCATGTGATAGACACTATCGCACTGGTAGTCACTAACAAGTCGGGAGTAACTCACATAATGAGCGATCTGATCGGCAGGACAGCTCTGGTGACTGGCGCTTCGCGCGGCATAGGACAGGCCATCGCGGTCCGGCTGGCAGCGCGGGGAGCGGTCGTCGTCGCGCACTTCGGCACAGACAAGGACGGCGCGACGACGACGGTCGACCAGATCGTGCAGGACGGTGGAACGGCGTACGCCGTCGGCGCGGAACTGGGCGTGGACGGAGATGTCGAGATGCTGTTCACGGGGGTCAGGGCCAGCCTGGCCGGGCGGCCACTCGACATCCTCGTCAACAATGCGGCGGCGCCACCCGCGGGCCCGCTCGGCGTCACGACACGGGCAGCCTTCGACCATCTGTTCGCGGTCAACGTTCGAGCGCCGTACTTCATCATCGAGCGGGCGTTGCCCCTCCTCCGCGACGGCGGCCGGATCATCACGATCTCGTCCGCGGCGACCCGGATGGCCAACGCCACCCAAACGTCGTTCGCCATGACCAAAGGCGCGGTCGAGACGATGACCCTGACTTTGGCCAACCAGCTCGGCACCCGGGGCATCACGGTGAACGCGGTCGCGCCCGGCGCCACCCGGACCGCGACCAACGGGCCGGTCTTCGAGACACCGGGCCTGGCCGAGCTGATCACCGGAATGACGGCACTCGACCGGCTGGGCGGGCCCGGCGACGTCGCCGACGTGGTCGCGTTCCTCGCCTCCGACGCCGCGCGCTGGGTCACCGGGCAGGTCATCGACGCGAGTGGCGGCCTGTTTCTGGGCCCGCGCGCCTGACCACCAAAGGCGCCCGCCATCTCGCGGCGGCGAAGGCCCCGCACCGCCGCGCCGGCGTGGGCAGCGGACGTTTCACCCTCGCGTAACGGGTAAACAGGCGTGCCGGCGAGGCCGGCGGTTGAACAGCGTCACGGAGTAAGGGAGTGCGTGTCATGCCCGATCCGCTGCCCACCATCGTCCTCGTGCACGGCGCGTTCGCCGAGTCGGCGAGCTGGAACGGTGTGATCGAGCGGCTGGGCGCCGCGTACGACGTGGTGGCCGCCGCCAACCCGCTGCGCGGCGTTGCAGGCGACGCCGCGTACGTGCGGGACGTGATGCGCGGGATTGGTGGCCCGATCATCCTCGTCGGCCATTCGTACGGCGGCATGGTGATCACGCAGGCCGCAGCTGACGAACCATCGGTGCGGGCCCTCGTGTACGTCAACGCCCTCTGCCCGGACACCGGCGAGTCGGCGCTGTCGCTGTCCGGGAAGTTCCCCGGCAGCACGCTCGCCGAGACGCTGGTGCAGTACCCGGTGTCGACCGGTGGTAACGAGGTGGCCATCGGCCAGGACGCCTACCACGCGCAGTTCGCCGCGGACGTGTCGGCCGACCTTGCCGCGCTCATGGCCCGGACCCAACGGCCGATCACCGAACAGGCTCTGAGTGACGGGCTCTCCGGCGACCCCGCCTGGCGATTGTTGCCCAGCTGGTTCGTGTTCGGAGACGCCGACCAGAACATCCCGGTCGCCGCGCACAGGTTCATGGCCGAACGGGCCGATCCGCGGGGCCAGCGCGAGGTCGTCGGCGGCTCGCACGCGATGGCGGTGTCCCAGCCGAGCGAAGTCGCCGAGACGATCATCGAGGCCGTCCGCGTAAGCGGCTGACGGTCCTTCCTGGCCGTGTTCGATGACGTGCCAGACGCTGTCGTCCCGTTGGGCGAGATCGACGGTGATGAAGGGCGTGGCTGCCGTGCCACCTGCGCGGCACGGCAGCCACATCGGTGTCACCCGTTGTGCTTTTCCTGGCACGGCACACAGAAGCGAGCGTGCGGGAGAGCCTCAAGTCGTTCCGCCGGGATGTTCTGGCGGCACTTCTCGCAGGCACCGTAGGTGCCGTCGGCGATCCGGCTCAGCGCCCCGGTGATGTGCTCGATGTTCCGACGGGTGGCCACCAGCAGGGCGGCCCGGTTGTGGGCCTCGCTGGGGTCGCCGGTGTCCGCGTTGAGTTCGGTCAGTTCCCGCAGCCGAGCCGTCTGTGTGGCGAAGTCGTCCGCCAGGGACGCTCGTAGATCAGCGAGCCAACTGTGGTCGGCCGGACGATGATCGATGCTCATGGTCTGCCTTTCAAAAGAGGGGAAAAAGAAAAAGGGCCGAAGCTTGAGTAGCTTCGCCCTGGCGGTCGTTCTGGGTGCAACGGTTCCGCGGGAGGGTCTCGGCCGGTTCGCGCCGGGCTCGACAGCTTGTGTGTCGGCGCGATGTGCAGCGCCCGGACGACCGGCACCCGCATGCAGGCCGGACAGCGCGCCGCCGCCACGTGAACAGCGCCGACTGCCGCCACCTCAGTGACGGCAGGCGAGCGGAACGTCACCGGCGGCATGCCTCCACCATAGGGCGATGCCTGCCCTAAAGCCAACGTCGTCTGACGGGTAACGAGCCCGATCGCGGCCCGGCCGGGGAGAAGGCCGGCCACCCGTCCGGCGCCGGGCGTAACGCCGCCAGGTCCCGCTCGATCACCTCGGCGAGCAGGCCGGTGCGGGTGAGGTGCAGGTGGTGGCCGCCGTGGTCGGCGACCACCAGGCGCCGCTGCGGGACGAAGAGGTCCCAGTTGCCCACGGCCGCCGGGTAGTCGTCCAGCAGGATGTCGTCGCGGGCCAGCACGACGGTCGCCGGCGCGGCCACCCGGTGCGCGGCGACCTGCGAGAGGGCCCGCCGCAGGGCGTGGGTGGCCTGCGCGGTGTCGTACCGGAACGCCTCGACCAGGTCGGCCCGCGCCTGCTCACCGAGGCGGGCGATCTCGGCGAAACCGGTGCGGGCCACCAGACGGTCCAGGACGTCCGCCTGGCTCAGGTGCGCCACGTCGTCCGCGGTGTGGTCGGCCGGGTCGGTGGAGCGCAGCAGGTTCGCCAGGATGATGATCCGGTCCACCGGTACGCTGCGGGCCTCCAGGGCCCGGGTCAGGTGCAGCGCGGCCGGTGCGCCCGCACAGTGGCCCAGGACCAGAACCGGCGCGTCGGCGGCCCGCTCGGCGACCTCGTCGGCGAGTTGCCGCACCATCTGGTCCAGCGGCATCGGTGGCCGGGGGTCGGCCCGGGTGCGCCCGGGCAGCTCGACCCCGAAGACCCGGACCGGTACGTCGTGAGCGTCCAGGTTGCGGGACAGGGGTGCGTAGCTGACCCCCTGACCACCGGCGGACGGGATGCACACCAGCAGCGGGTTGGTGCCACGGCGGGCGCTGGCCGTGCCGCCAAGATCGACCAGCAGCGGGCGGTGCTGCACGGCTTCATCCCCGGCGCGGACGGTGGGTGCGGGACGTGGCGGTTCCGGAGGCAGCTCGGCGAGCAGGCCGTTCTCACCGGTAGGGGAGGGGTCGCGGAGGATGACGGTCGGTTCCATGGGCGCGTGGTCTCCCACCGGTCAGCGCGACCGAGTGAGGTGCCCGAGCCCGAGCCCGAGCCCGAGCAGCCGGTCGGCCTCGGCGGATCCGGCTCGGCGGGCCCTGACGCGCCCGGCCCACGCCTGGCTGATCTCACCCAGCTCGACGAACTGCCGGCTGAGCAGAACCCGGACGGATTCCGGATGGGCCGAGCCGCCGGTCAGCTTGCGATGGAGGTCGCGGTCCACGTCGCACGCCTCGCGCATCCGGTCGGCTCGAAACTCCAGCCGGTCCAGCACTGCGGTGAGCAGCCGGATCAGACCGTCGAAAAGGTCGAACAGCTTCAGCAGCCGGGCGCCGGGCTCGGTGGGAACCCGCGCGACGGTGCTGTGCTGGCCCAGGGTCAGGTCGACCGACAGGGCGATCAACCGCACCGTCCAGGCCCTGATCTGCTCCAGCACCGGCAGGGGCCGGGCCGGGGAGACTCCGGCGATCTCCGCGGGCAGGTCGAGGTAGCCGTGGTCGGCGTCGCCCCACACGATGAGGTCGGTGACGAGCCGGCTGAACGCCACCGCCAGCGTGGCGAGCTCGCCGGACGACTCCAGGATCCAGGAGCCGGAGACCACCGCGGTGAGCGCGTGCGGAGTGGGCGCGGTGCAGCCGAGCAGGCGGGCGATCCGGTCCCGGTCCCAGGCCAACCCCTGGTCGTTCATCTGAGCGGCGCCGAGCGCGGCGGTGTTGCTCAGGTCGTAGGTGTCCAGCAGCCGCCGCCCCGAGCACAGGGCCTGGTCGGCGACCACGGCGAAGTAGAAGCCCGGGGTGATCACCTGGGCGGGTTGCCCGACGAGGTGGCCGGGCATCGGCAGGTGCGTGGTCCGCCGGGCGAGCGCGACGGCGGACCGGCCGAAGGTGACCAGGTGGTCGCCGACGCGGGCCAGCCGGTCCCGGACGAACAGCGACTCGGCGCAGGCTCGTACGGCGTTGCGGTCGCGGCCGACGTGCCAGCGGACTGCCAGCCGGTCCTGGACGTAGTCCGCCAGCGCGGACGCCACGTCGGACCCCGGCCCGGGCCCCTGGAGCGCCACCGCCCGGCCCGCTTCGTGCAGCAACCGGCCGATGTGGGTGGCCTCGTCCTTGCTGAACTGGCGCATCCGCAGGTATTCCAGCAGCCGTATCTTCTCCACGGCGATGTACCAGGGCAGCAGATGCTCGCCGTCGAGGCGGGCCGGCGCCGGCTGGCCGAGCTCAGTCGTCGGGGTCATCAACCCCTCCTCCTTGTGCGATGAGGGTGGTCCGGGCATTCGGCCAGCCGTGCGAAGATTTCCGGCATGACAGACATTGCGTCGGCGCTGACCGACATCCGCGCCCGGATCGATGAGCTCGACGGTGAGCTCGTCGGGCTGCTCGCCCGGCGGGAGGCCCTGGTCCGGCGGGCGGCCCCGCTCAAGAGCGACCAGCAGGCGGTCCGTGCACCGGACCGGGTGGCGCAGGTCGTGGCCCGGGTCCGCACGCTGGCGAACGAGGCCGGCGCGGACCCGGACCTGATCGAGCGGATCTACCGCAGCATGATCCAGGCCTTCATCGACATGGAAACCGACGAGCACCGCCGGCTCACCGACGTCTGAGCTCGGCACGGCTCAGACCCGGACCGGCGCGGGCGCGGGCGCGGCGGCGGAACGACGGCTGTTGATCGTCTGCAGTGCCACCACGCCCAGCGCGGCCAGCACCAGCACCCCACCGAGGTAGCCCAGGTCCGCCGCCTCGATCCGGGCCAGCGCGATGCCGCCGAGCAGACCGGACAGTCCGATCCCGAGGAAGGTGGCCGAGCTGTTGAGCCCGACCGCCACGGCCGGCGCCCCGGCCGCGAAGGCCATCAGCCGGTGCTGCTGCGGCACGGTGAGCGCCCACGCCGCCACACCCCACACCGCCAGGTCCACGACGGCACCCGCGGTCGACCGCGACGCCAGCGGGAACAGCAGCAGGGCGGCCGCGAACGCGGTGAGCCCGCCGAGCAACACCGGCACCGGGCCGATCCGGTCGGTGAGCCACCCGCCGAGCGCGTTGCCGGCCATGCCGGCGACACCGAAGACGAGCAGGAACCCGGCGATCGCCGAGGCGGTCGCCGCTGTACCGCCGGACAACGCCAACGCCAGGTACGTGTAGAGCGCGAAGCCGCCGACGTAGTAGAGCACCGTGGTGACGATGGCGAGGAGCACCTGAGTGTTGCCCAGCACGGCGATCCGGGCCCGCAGCCCGGCGATCGGCGGCGCCGGTACGGCCGGTAGCACCAGCGCCAGCGCGACGAGCGCGACCAGCGCGAGGCCGGCCACCACCAGGAAGGTCACGCGCCAGTTCACCTGGATGCCGACGTACGCGGTGAGCGGCACACCCAGCACGGTCGCCACGGTGACACCGCCGAGCACCACCGCGAGCGCCTGGCCTCGTCGCTCCGGCGCCACCAGGGCCGCGGCACCGGCTGCCGCGGTCGGTGTGTACGCGGCCGCACCCGCCGCGGCCAGCACCCGGCTCAGCAGCAGCACCCAGAACACCGGCGCCACCGCGGACAGCACGTTGGCGGCCGCGAACAACGCCAGGGCGCTGAGCAGCAGGGTGCGCCGTGGCATCCTGGCCAGCAGGACCGCGGCGATTGGCGCGAACACCGCGAACGCCACCGCGAAGACCGTGACGAGTTGCCCGGCCGCGGCGACCGGCACGTCCAGATCCGCCGAGATGGCTGGCAGCACACCGGCCGTGACGAAGGTGTCGGTGCCGATCGCGAACGAACCGAGAGCGAGGAGATAGACCCGGCGCATGTCAGGCCGCCTCGAACTGGCGGACTCGATCGTGTGTGACCGCGCCACCAAGCAGGACCATCTCGATCCGGTCGGGCTCACCGAGCACGGTGATGTCGTCGGCCGGGTCGCCATCGGTGACCACCAGGTCGGCCAGCCGGCCGGCCGCCACCACGCCGGCGTCGTCACCCCGGCCGGCCAGCGCGGCACCGTTGGCGGTGGCCCAGCTCAGCACGGTCGGCGCCGGGATCCCAGCCACCTCCACATAGACACGCAGCTCGTCGTTGTAGGTGCCGTGCGGGGTCCAGGCGAAGCCGAAGTCGTCGCCGGGCACCAGCCGGATACCCAACTCCTGGGCCCGGGGCAGCAGCCACAGCGTGTTGTCGATCTCGTCCTGGAACTCCAGCTTCTCCAGATACTCCGGGGTCTTGCCGTGCTGCTCGCCGTACATCAGGAGCTGGCGGGGTTGGTAGAGGCTGGGCACCACGGAGATGCCGCGCTCGGCGATCTGCTCCAGGCACTCCTGATCGGCGTACGAGGCGTGGTCGATCACGTCGACGCCTGCCTTGATCGCGTTGCGGATGCCGTCGATACCCCGGGAGTGGGCCCGGACCCGTACCCCTCGGGCGTGTGCCTTCTCGACCACCGCCCGCAGCTCGTCGAGGGTGTAGAGCAGTTCCTTGCTCCTGGCGTTCGGGTAGGTGTCGTCGCCCGAGGAGAACGTCTTGATGATCTCGGCGCCCTCGTCGATCTCCTTGTCGGTGCGCTCGACCATCTCGGCGGCGGAGTCCACGATCGGCATCAGCTCGGCCGGGATGCGTCGCCCGACCTCGGGGTTGCGCCGGTCCGGCGGGGCCGAGACCATCAGGTCCCGGCTGCAGGCGGTGACCCGGGGCCCGGTGATGAGGCCCTCCGCGATGGACCGTTTGAGCGCCATGTCGATGCCACCCACCGAGCCGGCACCGACCATCGCGGTGTAGCCGAGCCGGAGCAGCCGCTCGGCGTTCGCGGCGGCGATCAGGGTTATCTCGGGCAGCGAGTACTTGAACATGGTGTCCCGGGCGGTGACCACGTCGTGGTACGCGACGTGGGCGTGGCCCAGGGTCATGCCCGGCATCACGGTGCGGCCGGTCAGCACACGGACGTCGAGGTCCGACGACGCGGTCGGCGCCTCGCCGACCGGCAACACCGCCTCGATCCGGTCGTCGCGGATCAGGACCGACCGGCCGGGCACCGAGGCGCGGCCGAGCCCCTCCTGGACGGTGACGTCGTGCAGCAGTATCGGGCGGGTGGCGGGTGTGGTCATTCTTCGTCCTCGTCGAGCGGAAGGTTGGTGAACAGCAGCCAGACGATCTGGGCGCCCGGCCGGTGGGAGAGCCAGTACAGGTCGTGGGCGTCGCGTCCGTGGTCGTTGGTCAACGCCAGGTCCGCGTCGCCTCGGGCCAGCGTCCGGGCAGCGTCCATCGTGGACCGGGCTGGCACCCAGTCGACGGCCCGGCCGCGCAACGCCGGCGGGCACAGCTCCGGGTAGAGCACCGAGACCTCGGACATGGTGGAGATGCGCAGGGGAGTCCGCTCCGGCGCCTCGCCCTGCCGGGCGGCCAGGCCGTACGTCGGTGTGGAATGAGCGAAGTAAAAGAGCAGCCGCAGCTTGGGATGCCAGTGGAACGCGGTGGCGTCCCGGTACGCGCTGGGCACCAGCGCCACCGCCGAGGCCCCACCGACCACGCTGTCCAGCACGGCGTCGAAGGTGGGGTGCAGCTCCATCCGCAGCTCGGCATGGCCCGCGCCGGTGAGACGTTCGGTCAGGTGCCGCGCGGCGTCATCGCTGCTGGTCCCGGCCGGCCCCAGCGTGCTCAGGGCCAGGCTGTCGCGTTCGCGCAGGACGGTGCCGAGCCGATCCAGCGACCGGGCGTAGGCGTCGCCGAAGGTCCTCACGTCGTGTACCCGCGCCCGGTCGCCATGGCCATCGCGACCTCCGTCTCGTGGTCCGGCGGGGTGCGCCGGTCCTGGATGCGGGCCGCCTTCCAGCTCACGAACGCACCCGTGCTGACGATCTGGTCGAGCTCGGCGACGATCTCCACGGTGGCCGGTACGCCGAACCGCTCGGCGAAGCGCTGCGGGATCCTGGCCTCGACAGACCGCCGGTTCCCGCCGCCGCCGTCGATCAGGTCGAGCCGCACGGTGACCCGGTCGGCACCGGCCTCGTCGGCGTCGATGACGATCTGGAAGCCGAGGCAGTCGCGTACCCCGTCCAGGACCGCCTCCTCCAGCTCGGCGGCGAGGAACCGGCCGCGGCCCAGCTCGATCCGGTCGAGAACCCGGCCCACCACGTCGAGCCGCGGGCCCTTGAGCTCGCAGTCGCAGCTCTGCTCGCCCAGCCGCACCAGGTCGCCGGTGCGGTACCTGATCAGCGGCTTGAGGCCGTCGATCAGGGTGGTGACACACAGCTCGCCGGTGCCGGTGCTGCCGATCACGTCACCGGTGTCCGGCTCGATCAGCTCCGCCACGTAGTTCGGCGCGGACAGGTGCATGCGCTTGTTCTTGCAGGTGGTGCCGATGACGAAGGCTTCCTGCGAGCCGTACAGGATGTTGTAGGTGTCGACGCCCCAGACCGAGTCGATGTTGGCGGCCAGCGCCGGGGTGCACATCTCGCCGGTCAGGAAGAACAGCTTGACGTTGAAGTCCCTGGCCAGGTCGTAGCCGTAGTACCGGGCCGCCTTCGCCAGGTTGAGGCACACCCCCGGAGTGCAGCAGATGACCTCCAGCCGCAGGTCCTTCATCAGCTGCAACGCCTTCTGAAAGCCGATCACCGGCGAGTACGGCCAGATCTTGGCATTGCACGAGCCGACATTGCGGGCGACGTCGCCGAGCGTGTCGCCGAAGGAGTGCACCTCCGTCGGCCCCATCAGGCCGATCGCCGGGCGCCGGTCGCCGAAGTGGTGTCGGAAGATGCTCCGCCAGCTCTCGGTGACGTGCGTGTTGCTGGCGATCACCTCCTTGGCGTCCCGCGGGCACGGGGTGGCCCGGCCGGTCGTACCGGTCGTCTCGTAGAAGAACGTGCCCTCGCTGACGTCGCCGCTGAGCACGTCGAACATCTCCCGACGCAGGTCGGCCTTGGTGGTGAAGGGCAGCCGCCGCAGGGTCGTGGTGGTCACCGCCGCCGGGTCGACACCGGCCAGGTGCCGCCGGTAGAACGGGGACCTGGCCTGGCTGTGGGCGACGACGACGGCGAGTCGCCGGTCGTACCAGTCGTACCAGTCGGCGTCGGTCATCTCCCCGGCGTAGTACCGGTCGCAGACGGCCAGGTACTCCTTCAGGAAGTCCTGGTGCTCGGGTTCGGTGGGCAGCCACATGGTCGGCGCCTTTCTCGGTCGATCCGCGGCCGGCGGTCTACGTCGGCCGGCCGTGGTGGAAGGGGTCAGTGCAGGCCGCCGTTGACGTCGACGACCGCCCCGGTCATGTAGCTGGCGGTCGCGGAGGCGAGGATGGTGATGACCGCGGCGATCTCGCCGGGCCGGGCGAACCGGCCCAGCGGGATGCCGTCCAGGTAGTGGGCCTGCCGGTCGGAGGGGATGCGGTCGGCCATGGCGCTGTGCACGATCCCCGGCGCGACGGCGTTGACCCGGATCCGGTACGGCGCCAGCACCCCGGCCAGGCTCCGGGTGAGGGCGATGACCGCACCCTTGGAAGCGCCGTACGCGGCGTCCGGGCTGCCGGTCTGCCCGCTGACCGAGGCGACGTTGACGATCGCCGAGGGCCGGTCACCGCCTGCCGCGACGACCTGCCGGGCGAACGCCTGGGCACACCAGAACGCGCTCTTGACGTTCACCGTGAGCACCTGGTCCAGCTCCTCGACGGTGGTGTCGAGGAAGTCGCGGGCCAGGTAGACACCGGCGTTGTTGACCAGCAACACCGGTCCGCCGAGCTCGGCGGCAACCTCGTCGAACGCCGTGACCACCGCCTGCGGATCGCCGAGATCGACGGTCAGATGCCGGTGACCGGCGCCGGCGGCGGGCGGCCGCACGTCGAGGCCGGCCACCGCGTACCCGGCGGTGGCGAGGTGCTCGCAGGTGGCCGCACCGATGGCCCCGGAGGATCCGGTCACCACCGCGACCCGGCTCACCGGAGCACCCGCTCGTTGGTGGCGGGGACCGGCAAGCCGTGGCCGGTGATGCGGCGGTGCTCGTGCAGGAGCTGGATCAGATCGGTCATCCGGTCGACCAGGCGGGTGACGGCGTCGACGCCCTCCCGGTCGGCCAGCGCCTCGCCCCGCTCACCGGCGTGGATGACCGCCGGAAACCCGCTGCCGGCCAGCAACATCCGGTTCAGCATGACGTTGTGCAGCAGTTGCGCGTGGACGTCGACGTGCGAGTAGCGGCGGCCGACCACGACCACCCCGGCCACCTTGTTGGTCAGCGGCCGTTCGAAGCGCAGGTAGCCCACCCCGGCCCGCTCGATGAACTGCTGCATCATGCTCGCCGTGCCGAACCCGTGCACCGGGGTGGCGTAGATGATGCCGTCAGCCTCGACCATCCGCCGCACGATGTCCGGCATGTCGTCGCGCAGCAGACAGGGCTCGGTACGGGTGTTGCACTCCCCGCACGGTCCGCACGAGGTGAAGGTCTTACGGGCCAGCCCCACCACGTCGAGCCGGACGCCCCGGGCGGCGAACCGGCCAGCCGCGTACTTCAGCACCTCCGCGGTGTTGCCGCCGACGCGCTCGGAGCCGTTGATCGCGACGACCGTGGGTGCGCCGCCCATGTCAGTGCCTCTCCGGCTGCCGGTTACGCAGACCCGGCAGGTGGCGGTCGATGAAGGAGCGGAAGATGTTCAGCCCGCTGGTGGTGCAGATGCTCTCCGGATGGAACTGCACCGACTCGATCGGCAGGACGCGGTGTCGCAGCCCCATGACGTAGCCGTCGTCCTCGGCCCTGGCGCTGATCTCCAAGGTGTCCGGGACGGTGTCCTCCTCGACGATCAGCGAGTGGTACCGGGTGGCGGAGAACAGTTGTGGCTGGGCGGCGAAGCAGCCCCGCCCGTCGTGCAGGATCCGGCTCGTCTTGCCGTGCATGAGGTGCTTAGCCGGGCGGACCACCCCGCCGAACGCGGTGCCGATCGCCTGGTGGCCCAGGCAGACCCCGAAGAGCGGGATCCGGTCGGCGAACGTCTCCACCAGCTCCACGTGGCCGGACTCGGTCGGGTGCCCCGGGCCGGGGCCGAGCACCAGCAGATCCGGCGCCTCGTCGGCGATCCGCTGCGGGCCGGCCTCACCGCTGCGCAGCACCATCGGCTCGGCGCCGAGACCGCGCAGGTACTGGTGGATGATGTAGACGAAGCTGTCGTACGCGTCCACGACGATGGTCTTCACAGCAGTTCCTCGCCCGTGACGGCCCAGACCGTCGCGCTCATCTTGGCCAGCGTCTCGCGCCATTCCCGGCTGGGTACGGAGTCGGCGACGACCCCGGCGGACGCCCGGGTGCGATAGGTGGTGCCCTCGCCGAAGACGGTCCGGATGGCCAGGGCCGTCACCATCTGACCGGTGAAGTCGATGAGGCCGAAGGCGCCGGCGTAGAGGCCGCGGCGACTGGACTCGGTCTCCTCGATGATCTCCATGGCCCGGATCTTCGGCGCGCCGGTCATGGTGCCGGCCGGGAAGGTCGCGGTGATCACGTCGTACGCGTCGGTGTCCGGCTCGAGCCGGCCGGTGACGTTGGAGACCAGGTGGAAGACGTGGGAGAAGTCCTCGACGACCATCATCTCGTCGACCTCGACGGTGTCGGTGCGGCAGATCCGCCCGAGGTCGTTGCGGCACAGGTCCACGAGCATGACGTGCTCGGCGATCTCCTTGTCGTCGGCGCGCAACATGGCGACGCGGGCCTCGTTCTCGGCCTGGTCGGCGCCCCGGGGCGCGGTCCCCGCGATCGGCCGCATGGTGATCGTGTCGCCCTCGACCCGGACGAACAGCTCCGGGCTGGAGCCGATCACCGTCCGTCCGGCGATGGGCAGCAGGCACATGTACGGCGAGGCGTTGCGCTGCCGCAGCCGCCGGTACACCGTCAGCTCGTCGACGTCGCTCTCGATCCGCAGCTCGTGGCCGATCTGTACCTGGTAGATGTCGCCCATCGCGATGTGCTCCAGGCACGTGGCGACGTCGGCGACGTACTGGTCCTCGGTGGTGCTGTCGGTGATCGACCGGGCCGGCGGCACCGCCGGCAGGTCGGCCTCGGTCTCCGTCGCCGCGGCCAGGGCGGCGGTCACCGCCCCGGGGTCCATCGCCGGCCAGGCGTCCGACTCGTGCACCAGCACCCGTGCGCTGCCGTCCTGCAGGTCGAACTGGACCTGGCCCTGGTAGAGCACGAGGGTGACGTCCGGCGGGCAGTCGGTGTCCTCGATGCGGTACGGCAGCTTCTCGATGTAGCGGACCGTCTCGTAGCCGAAGAAGGCGAGGAAACCCAGCCCCGGCTGTGGTGTGCCGCCGGTGTCGAAGCGGTCCTGCACGGCCCGGATGAAGGTCCACAGGGCCGGGTCGTCCGGCAGGCGCAGGCCGTCGGCGGTCCGGACGAGCGCGTCGGCTTCCACGCCGGCGGCTTCGGCGAGGTCCCGCAGCGCCGGCTCGCCGCTGATCCGGACCGCACCCCGGTACACCGAGATCTCCAGCAGCGGCTGGAAGCCCACCGACGCCGAGCGCCGGTCCGACGCCGGGCCGGACAGCGATTCGAGCAGGTAGAGGTTGGACGCCCCGAACATCGGGCGCAGCGCGAGGTAGGCCGCGAGCGGGTCGGCGCAGGACGCGGCGTGCCGCCGGGTCCGTACGCTCACCCGGGACGCGCCCGGTGGATCGGAAAAGGGCATGAGAGGTCCTTCAGAGAATTCGCGAAATGAGGGGACGAACTGTTCGGGGGCCGGTCCGCGTCATTGCGGAGGCTTATCGCCGAGAGCGGAATTGCATGTCGCGAGGTGTCAAGCCGTTGCCGCTGTCAGATGAATGCAATACGCGTAAACGTCATCCCGCCGGTACCGCCACGGTGCTATTCGGTCGAGCGGGCAATGCCTGCCGGGCGGCGACCGCGGCCAGCGCCGCGACCAGCCCGCACAGCAGCCAGAACGGCGCACCCACCACGGCCCAGACCGCGACGCCGAGCGGCGGGCCGATTGCCGCGCCCAGCCCGAACATCGCCTGCGCCGCGCCCAGGTAGCGGCTGCGAAGTGCGACCGGCCCGGCCTGCGCCGGATACGCGGTCAGCGTGGGCGAGCCGACCACCTCCCCGAGCGACCAGACCAGGGTGGCGACGACCAGCCCGGCGACCCCGAGCGGCAGGGCGTACGCGCTGAGTCCCGCGCCCACCAGCAGGATGCCGCCGGCGGCGGCCAGGCGGGCCGGCCAGCGCTGCACCCACCGGGTGACCGCCAGTTCGAGAAGGATGACCACGGCCGCGTTGACCGCCACGCAGGCGCTGTAGACCGCCGTGGGGAAACCCGACTCGCGCATCGCCAGCGGCAGCGTGGCGAGGTACTGGTTGTAGACCGCCGCGAAGCCCAGGATCGCCAGCAGGAACAGCGTGAACCGGCGGTCGGCGAGCAACGCCCGGTAGCCCGCGGCCGGAACGGCGGGGGAGTCCGGGACGGCCGCCAGGGACGCCGGCCGGTCCCGTGGCAGGGACAGCCCGATCGCCACCACGCCCAGCGCCGCGACGGCCTCCACCCAGAACAGCGCCGAGTACGACACGGCCACCAGCGCCGCCCCGATCAGCGGCGCGGCCGTGGTGCCCAGGTTGGTGGCGAGGCGGTACATGGCGAACACCAGCACCTGCCGCTCGGCGGGCGTGTACCGACTGACCACCTCGGCCGCCGCCGGCCGGTAGAGCTGGCTGGCCGCGCCGACCGCCACCACCACGGCCAGCAGCGCCGGATACCCGGGGACGTAGAGTGCCGCCACCGTGCAGAGCGCGGTCGCCGACATGCTGGTCATGACGGCGAGCCGGCACCCGACGGTGGCCGTCAGCCAGCCGCCGCCGAGCGTACCGAGCACCGCGCCGGCGCCGAGCGCACCCAGCGCCGTGCCGGCCTGGACCGCGCTGTAGCCGCGTTCGGTCAGGTAGAGCACCAGGAAGACCTGCAGGAAGCCGCCGAAACGGTTGACGGCGATCCCGGCGATCACGGCCTTGACGGGCCGGGGCGATCCGCGCCAGGTGACCAGGATCCCGTCGGCCGGTTTCGTGGCGCTCAACGTGCTCATCAGAGTGCGGCCAGGGCGGGCACGGCGGCGGTCAGGTGCACCGCGGACTCGGCGCGGTCGAGGATGTGTTCGCAGGCGGTGACGCTGTCCCCGGCGGCGACCAGGACCGCGTACCGGCCGGTGTGTGAGGCGGGCGGCAGCTCCAGGCGGTGACCCGGGCCGGCCAGCACCCGGGCCAGGACGATGCCGGCCGGCAACTGCTGCCGGTCGATGGTGACGGTCTCGACCACCGTCTCCACCTGCGGGTAGAGGAACCGCACGGCCGCGGCGGCATGGCCGGGTCGGGCCGGTGCCGGGCGCTCGCCGAGGGCGAGCGCGGCAGCGGCCAGCCCGGCGTCCGCACCGGTGGTGAGCCGACCGAGGTACGAGATGAGGTCGCCGCCGCTGCGGGCGTTGACCTCGACGAGCCGTGGACCGGACGAGGTCAGCCGCCACTCCGAGTGGGTCCAGCCGTGGGTGATGCCGACAGCGGCGTGCACGAGGCCGAGCACGCGGCGCAGCTCCGGGTCGCCCACCAGCACGTCGTCGCGCTCGACGCTGTGCCCCACCTCCTCGAAGTTCGGCAGCGGGCTGAGCTGCTTGCGAGCCACGTACAGCGGGGTGGCGACGCCGTCCCACACCAGGGTGTCGACGCTGATCTCCGGACCGTCGAGGTATTCCTCGACCAGCACCGCTGAGGCGAAACGCTCCCGGACCTCGGGCATGGTGATCCCCCGGGTGGCCGGGAAGATCGCGGTCAGTTCCCGCTCGTCGCGGGCCAGTCGGGTGCCGGTGCTGCCGACCAGCGCCCGCGGCTTGATCACGACCGGGTAGCCGATGGCCCGCGCCGCCGCGACCGCCTCCGGCAGCGTGTCGACCAGCGTGGACACTGGCTGCGGGCCGCCCGCCGCGGCGACCGCCTGCCGGGTGGCGTGCTTGTCCCGGCAGGCCAGTACGGCGGCGGGGGACAGGCCGGGCAGGCCCAGGTGCCGGGCGACCGTGGCCGCGGCGAGGATGCGGGTCTCGTCCCAGCAGACGATCGCGTCCGCCCCGATCCGCCGCGCCGCCTCGGTCGTCGCGTCGATGTCGAGCGTGTCGACCACGGTGTGGCCGGCGGCATGGTCGAGCTCCCAGGTGGGTTCGTGATCGATGAGGAGCCAGACCCGGTACCGGGCACCGACCGCCTCCAGCATGTGCCCGCGGGTCTCCAGGTCCATCGGGCAGATCACCAGCAGAAGCGGTGACGACGTCGACATGGTGGTGCCCCTTTCAGCCGTGGATGACGGCGCTGCCGGCCGGAAAGAGCGCGCGGACGGCGGCGACCGCCGCGCCGAACCGCCCCTCGCTCAGGCCGGGCACGCCGAAGGCGTAGAAGATCGGCCGCGTGGTCCCGGGCTCGATCCGGGTACGCCGGTCCGGGCCCTGGAAGAGCGATGCCACGATGCCGGTGGCGTCGCGGACCACCGGCTCATCGGCCCGGCACACCACCGTGTCGCGCATGCCCGGGAAGGACTCACCCTGCTGCGCCAGATCGAAGGTCAGATCACCGTCGACCCGTGCCCCGTCCTGCACACCGAGGAGCACGCCGGTGGTCATCTCGGCGTGGAGCAGCGTGCGCACCAGCGGTGGCACCGGCGGCAGACCCTTCTTGCGGGTGCTGGCGAACTGGCCGGGCAGCGGGCAGCGGAAACCACCGGCCCGGAAGAACGCCTCGGTGGTAGCGATGTCCTGAGCGATGCGCTCGTGCTCCGCCTCCAGCGTCGCCGCGACGCTCAGGGCGTCGGCCCGCTCGGCAAATCGATCATCGAGCACGATGTTATTTACCACGGCGAATAGCAGACCGGGGAACCGCTCGCGCAGCGCTGCGCTTCGTTCCGCCTTCATGTCAATTCCATTCCATTCACTGAGACGACGGTGCGGCATTCTTCGGTTTGCCGGGCCGGTGTATGGTCGATGAGCGTCAACGCGTACCTATCTTGGTGTCGCCGGAGGCTACCCATTGGTCCGAATTGATCACCGATCCTTTGACCATTCCCGAGGCGCGAGGCGGCCGCTGGGCGGCCAGATAGGGAAACCCGGCCGTACCACCGGATCCACATGCGTCCTCGGGCAGGTAGCCGGGATTCTGCCGTCCGGCGAGCTGCCGGGTGTGGAAGGCACGCCAGGCGCGTACCCGCTGGTCCAGGGTGATGATCTCGTCGCGCAGGAGCAGTTCCTCCGGCGTCTCCCCGAGCCCGGCCACCACCTGCACCAGCGGCACGAAACCCGGCCGGTCCAGGGTCAGCACGTGCCGTACCTCCGGTGTGGAGTCCAGTGCCTCCACCTTCTCCGGCAGCACACCGTAGAGATGGGCGTCCAGCATCTGCCAGCTCTCGCACTGCACCGCGCTGGCGTTGCCGGTCTGCTCCCGGAAGCTGTGGAAGTGCGCGGGCGGCATCGCCCGTACCGATTGGAAGATCTTGATCAGCGGGTGGGCGAACTGCGCCGCCGCCCGCACGTGGCCGGTGGCCGAGGCGAGGCGGCCCGCGGCCACCGCGGCCAGTGCCTGACGCACGCAGAGCAGCGCTCCCCAGAACAGGCACTCGCCGAGCTGGATCTGGCTGAGGAAAGCGACCTCGTCGTAGCAGGTGGTCTGCGGGAACAGCAGCAGCCGCTCGATCGCGGCGGTCCCGGAGCGGTCCCGCGCCACCTGTCGGAGGGTCCGGTCGCCGCTTGGCATGGTCAGCCAGCGCGAGCCGACCACCCGGCCACCCAGCCGGCCGGGAACCAGCTCGCGCATCTCGGCCAGGATGAGGTAACGGTTGCGTGCCACCTCGGGGGAGAACTCGCGCTTGTCCAGGTCGCTGATGCCGGCGAGCGCGGCCAGCTCGAACTCCAACTGGGCTTCCAGGATGCGGCGGAAGACCAGCCAGATGTGGGCCCGCTCGGCGCGCGAGGCGGTGTTGCCGTCCACCCGCAGCAGGTGGCGCAGCAGCCCGACCGAGGCGTACTGCTCGTACCGGGGCTTGTCGTGTGTGAGCAGGTATTCCTGGGCGTCCAGGAACAGGCCGGCGGTCTCGGCGGCGTGCCTCGTGCCGGGGCTGAGCCGCTCGGCGTCCTTGCGGACCGCCGCTGTGGCGTCGGTCAAGGCCCGGATCTGATCGACCAGGACGGCGTCGCCGCGCAGCGCGTCGCGTCCCTGTCGGTGCGACCGGTCGGTGTAGTCGGTCAGGTCGAAGGTGTCGAGCCGGGTCCACAGTTGCGTTGTGTCGGTCATCCGCTTACCCCCGATGGCCTTTGTGCGGACGGCACTGCGATCGCGCTTCCGGCAGCGTTGCCGGCGCGAGGATCGGCCTAAGGCATGTCCAACGTGACTCTGCCGGTGTCCGGACCGGCGGAGCGAGTTGTCCGTACGAATCCGGACGCCATCACCACCACGGGGGAAGCACACGATGAACAGCGACGACCAGACCCGGCAGCCACCGCCCGATCCGGGCCGGCCACACTCCGTCGACGAGTTCGCCGGCGTCCTCAAAACACTGTGGACCTGGGCGAACATGCCGTCCTACCGGGTGCTCGCCAAGCGCATATCGTCCGACGCGGAGGCTGTCGCGGTCTCGCACAGCACGGTCGCGGACATCTTCAAGCCGGGCCGCCGTCGCCTCGACCTCGACCTGGTGGTCCGCCTGGTCCGCGCGCTCGGGCTGTCGCCCGCCCAGGTCACCGTCTGGCGTGACGCGTGCGTAGCCGCGCACGCCGCCACCCAGCGTTCCGAGTCGGTGGAGGCCCTGCGGCAGTTGCCGCCCGAGCTCGCGGCCTTCGTCGGCCGGGAGCGCGAGCTGACCGAGCTGCGGTGCGCCATCGCCGAGGGCGGGAACACCGCCGACCCCTGCGTGATCGCCGTCGAGGGCATGGCCGGCATCGGCAAGACCCAGTTCGCCATCCACGCCGCGCACGAGCTGGTCCGCGCCGGCCACTACGCGGACGTGCAGTTGTTCACCAACCTGCGCGGCTTCGACCGGCACCGCGCCCCGATCGACCCGAGCGAGGTGCTCGACTCGTTCCTGCGCCGGCTCGGTGTGCCCGGCTCCCGGATCCCGGCCGACCTCGACGGCCGGGCCGCGATGTACCGCGACCGGCTGGACGGCCGCGCCGCGATCATCGTGCTGGACAACGTGGCCGACGAGGACCAGGTCCGAGACCTGCTGCCGACCGGTCCGCGCAGCTTGACGATCATGACGAGTCGGCGCAGCCTCGCCGGCCTCGCGCACGTGCGCCAGCTCGTCCTACCCGCGTTCAGCCCCGACGAGGCCCTCCGGCTGCTGCATGCCACCGCGAGCGCCGACAAGGTGAACGCGGACCTGCGGGCCACCACCGAGATCGCCGAGCTCTGCGGCCACCTGCCGATCGCGGTGGCCCTGGCCTCGCAACGGTTGCGGGCCCGCAGCTCGTGGACCGTGCAGAACCTGGTGGACTACCTGCGGACCCACGGGCTGGACGGGCTGTCGGCGGGCGGCAGCACCGTACGGGCGGTGTTCGAGCTGTCCTACCGCGAGCTCGACGCCGAGCAGGGACGGCACTACCGGCTGCTCGCCCTACACCCGGGCGACGCGCTCACGCCCGGGTCGGTGGCCGCCATCACCGGGCTCGCCCCGGCGACGGCGCAGGCGTTCCTGGAGTCCATGCTCGACCAGAACATGCTGCAGCAGCGCGGTCCCAACGCCTACGAGTTCCACGACCTGCTGAGGGCGTACGCCCGGGACCTGGTGATGCAGGAGGACGAGGCGACCCGCGAGGCATCGTTGACCCGCGTGTTCGACCACTACCTGGCCACCGCGACCGCCGCGATCCGCGAGCTCTACCCGTACCGCGGGATTCCGGACCAGGCGACCGGTCGGGCAGAGTACTTCCCGCACCCGGACGCCCGGACCTGGCTGACCGATGAGAGCCCCAGCCTGCTGGCCGTGGCCCGCAGCGCGGGCCCCCGCTACACCGTCGAGATGGCCGGGATCCTCGGTCACCACCTCCAGGCCGGCGGGCACTTCGGCGTCAACGAGCAGTTGCAGCTCGCCGCGACCGCGGCGGCAAGCGACCTCGACGACCTGACCGGGCGCAGCACGGCGCTGCTCAACCTGGGCGCCAACTACGCCTGGACGAGCTTCCACGCCGACGCGCGCCGCTGCCTGGCCGAGGCGCTCGACGGCTTCCGCACCCTGGGCGACCGTCGCGCCGAGGCCGAGGTGCTCAGCACGATCGGGCTCTCCTACGACATGTCCAGCGAACTGCTGGCCGGGGTGCGCCACTACACCGAGGCCCTGATCATCCTGGCCGAGCTGGGCGACGAGGCCGGCGAGGGCAGGGTGATGTGCAACCTGGGCTTCGCCTGCGAACGCCTGGGCCGGTACGAGGAATCACTGACCTGGTCAGAGCGGGCGGTGCGGCGACTGCGAGCGATCAATGCCCGGGTCGCCGAAGGTCGGGTGCTGACCAATCTGGGTCGCAGCCTCGCGTGGACCGGCCGGATCGAGGAGGCGGCCCGCATGCTGGAGCAGGCCCTGGAACTGAGCCGCTCGACCGGCGACCGCACGGGCGAAGGCGCGGCACTGATGGGCCTGGCCTTCGTGCACGAACGGGCTGGCCGGCCGTCGCGCGCGATCCCGCTGCACCAGCAGGCACTGGAGATCTTCGACAGCACCGGCAACCGGGCCGACGAGTGTCGGGCGATGAGCCGGACCGGCACCTGCATGCTGGACCTGGGAGAGATCACCGAGGCGATCGCGGTGCTGACCCAGGCCCTGGACTGCAGCCGGGTGATCGCTGACCGGGTGTTGCAGGCGGAGGTGCTCAACAGCATGGGGGTGGCGCTGCTGCGGGTCGGTCATCCGGATCAGGCGCTGGAGTGCCACCGGGAGGCTGCCGAGCTCACCGCGATGACCGGGGATCGCTACGAGGCGGCTCGGGCGCAGCGGCACCTCGGAGACACCTACGCCGACCTGGGCGATCTGGTGACGGCGAGGGAGCAGCTGGAGTGCGCGTTGCACGAGTTCCGCGAGATGGGGCTGTCCGAGGGCGATGAGGTGCGGTCGGCGCTGGAAAGGTTGGCTCCAGCCATGCCCAACCGGTCGGTACGGCTGCCTCGCGAGGTGGGTCTGGTGCCGGCGGTTGCGCACGGGGGTGGGGAGCGGAAGCGCAGAATCTCCTGAGGTTCCAGCCAGGGTGTGTGACGGGGGCGAGCAGCCATCGGTACGCACCCGTGGGGGACTCACCCTCCTCGAAGAGGAGGGTGAGTCCTCGCCTATGCCGGGACTGCCTGCGGATCACCCGCGGCGTCATGGGCGGCCATCGTCTCCTGCCGGCCGGATTCCTCGCGCAGGATGGCGGCGTGCAGCCACTTCTCCGGGATGCCGAAACCGTCCACGAGCGTCCGCATGTGCGTGCGCAGCTCCTTGAGCAGGCCGTTCACCACGCCAGTGACCGCCTTCGAGCGGGCCGGCGTGAGGCGGCCGTGCTCCAGGAACCATCCCTTGTTGGCCTCGATGACACTGAGCGCGTACAGGTCACAGACGCGGGAGAGCAGCGCCCGGACCGCCGGGTCGGCGGTGTCCTCGATGCCGGCGACGAACGCCTCCAGGGTGACCCGGTCGATGTGCGCGGTGGCAACGGCGAGGACGTGGTCCTGGACGTCGTTGAAGATGTCGAACGGGCGGTCCTTCTTCGTGGCCGCGCCGTTGCGAAGGCGGCGGACCGCCCCGTCGAGGAGGTGCCTCTCGCGGTCCTCGAAGACCTTGAGCTGCCAGCCGCGGTCGGTGACGGCGACCTCCTCGTCGCGGCCGGGCACGGCGCCGATCAGCCGCTCGATGAGCGACCGGGCAGCGGTGCGCTCCAGCACCATCTCGCGGACGTGTTCGGCGACGAAGGAGGCGCGACCCCAGCCGTCCAGCGAGCCGAACTCGTCCCGGTAGCCGGTGAGCAGCCCCTTGGCCACCAGCTGCAGCAGCACCGTGTTGTCGCCCTCGAACGTGGTGAAGACGTCGGTGTCTGCCTTGAGACTGGGTAGCCGGTTCTCGGCCAGGTAGCCGGCGCCGCCGCACGCCTCGCGGCACATCTGGATGGTGCGGGTGGCGTGCCAGGTCTGCGCGGCCTTGAGACCGGCAGCCCGTGACTCCAGCTCCCGTTGCCGATGCTCGTCGACCGGCCCGCCGCCGCCCTGCACCTCAGCCAGCGTGGTGACCAGCTCGGCTTGGGCGAAGTGCAACGCGTACGTGGTGGCCAGGGCGGGCAGCAGCTTGCGCTGGTGGGCCAGGTAGTCGTTGAGCAGCACCTCCCGGGCCGCGTCGGGCGTGTCGAACTGGCGGCGGATGTCGCCGTAGCGCACCGCGATGGTCAGCGCCGACTTGGTGGCCGCCGACGCGGCACCGCCCACGCTCACCCGGCCGCGGACCAGGGTGCCCAGCATGGTGAAGAAGCGCCGGGCGTCGTTCTCGATCGGGCTGGAGTACGTCCCGTCCTCCGCGACCTGACCGTACCGGTCCAGCAGCATGTCCTGTGGCACCGTCACGTGGTCGAAGCTGAGCCGTCCGTTGTCCACGCCGAGCAGGCCGGCCTTGGGCCCCGCGTCGCCGATGGTCACGCCGGGCAGCGGCTTGCCCTGCGCGTCGCGGATCGGGACCAGCCACGCGTGTACGCCGTGCCGCTGCCCGTTGGTGATCAGCTGCGCGAAGACCACCGCCATTCGCCCGTCCCGGGCGGCGTTGCCGATGTAGTCCTTGCGGGCGGCCTCGTGCGGGGTGTGCAGGTCGAAGGTCTGCGTCTGCGGGTCGTACGTGCAGGTGGTGCGCAGCTGCTGGACGTCGGAGCCGTGGCCGGTTTCGGTCATCGCGAAGCAGCCGAAGATCTTGCCCGAGATGATGTCCCGCAGATAGGTGTCGTGGTGCCGCTGGGTGCCGAGGGCCGCCACCGCACCGCCGAACAGACCCCACTGCACGCCCGCCTTGACCATCAGCGACAGGTCGACCTGCGCCAGCATCTCGCTGGCGACGATCGAGCCCCCCACGTCGGATCTGCCGCCGTACTCGCGGGGGAAGGCCGACGCCATCCCCAGCTCGGCGGGGAGTGCGGTGAGGAGCCGGGTGATCCGCTCACGTGCCTGGTCACCGGTCTCGCCATAAACGGGGAGGAAGCGCGCGTCGAGCTGATTCCGGTGCGCGTTGCGGACCTCGGCCCACGGTCCGTCGAGCACTTCCCGCAGGCGAGCGAGGTCGATGTGGCCGGACGCGTAATCGGACATTGTCACCCCTCGGCTGGCGGACATATGGGTACAGTCTGTACCCGATCAAGGGTACGGCCCGCTGCGGTGACCCGCTGAGCAAGACCGCGGTGAGACGGGACACCATCGCCGAGCCGTGCCGGCCGGTCCCCGCACGAGGACGCTCACCGGCAGAAAATGATCGCGGGCCGCCCAGTGTCAGATTGCGGTGCTGACCCTGCGTCTCTCCCGCCGCATCGGCGGCAGCTCAGGAAACCTCCGACGAGCTATGGCCGCCCGGGAACTGCCAGCAGGGCACGTTCTGTGTCTGGCCCAACTGGGCCTACCCGGCGCCCGCCCCCGTGGAGACTCCGTCCCTGGTGACCAGCAGCGAGTGGTCGGGCAGTGTCCCGGCGTTGACCTGCTACAACTACACGTCCCGAAACGTCGACATGGAATTCGTCATCAGCTCGAAAGCGTCGCGCCAGCGGATCCTCCGCCGGTCCCCCGCGCGCAACCTGAGGTGACCGCGGATCCGGAGATGCAACGACCACAGTGGAGGCGCGATGGCAGCGTCTGTCCACTTCGCGACAGCGATTTTCGTGAGGCCCTCAACTGCCGCACTGCTAACTTCTCCCGGTCCCCCTCGGCCCAATCAGCACAGGGAGCACTATCCGTGGAGTGTGCGACTCCGGCTGCCCTCGGGCTCCGCCGGGCATCGACGAACGCCGTGAGTGGAGTCGGCCGATGATCGCCGACGACCTCCGTCCCTACTGGGCAGAAGTCGGCCAGCGCTGGGACCAGACCGTCAAGATGGTCAACACTGCCACTGGTGACTCGCTGCCGCGAGGGGTGGTGGTCGAGGAGGTGAAGCGAGCGCCGCTGATGGCCGAGGTCACGCCGATCATGGTCGTCGGCGACCGGTTCGCCGGCAAGAGCGCGCTTCTCAACCGGATGGTCGGCGGCAGCGGATATGTCCCCCGCCGTACCGAGGACCACAGCACGCACTCGCTCGTCATTCGCGGCCGCAAGCGGCGTATGCACGCGACCGTGGTGGTCACGCCGGGCCAGCAGTTCGGCGACGAGTTCGCCAACGGAGACATCGACGCGTGGGATGCCATGCTCGAGCCGCCGAACTATCCCGCCGGTGTCATTTACGTGGTGGCCGAGCGGATGACGCGGCCGTGGACGCCTGACGAAATCAACATCGTTGAGCAGCAACGCCGTGTGGCCGAGACGGAGCAGCGGGCAGCGCTGGCGCGCGAACTCGAGAGCGCCTGGCGTGACACTCTCGACCACGAGCCGTCGGAGGAGGAGGTCAACGCCAACCGGCCGGCGATCGACGAGGAGGTGGGTCGCCGGATCCCGTCCCAGTCCGAGCAGTACTGGCAGCGGAGCCTGGACAGCGAGTGCCGGCACTTTGAGCTGATCGCTCGTCGGCTCCTCACGTGCTGGAGAACCGGCGCGATCGCCGAGGACCTCTGGCTCGTCATTGCCGTCACGAAGGCTGACCTCCACTGGCGGGACCGGCTCAACGACCTCAAGCGCTACTACATCCCCAGCCCGGGCGTGCCGCTGTCTCCGTTCGGCGAGCGACTCACCGAGTTCATCCACGGGTTCGGCTCTGGTCCGAGGCCGCGCCTGGCGATCGTCCCCATCGCCGGCCGGCGGGAGAACTTCAGCGTCCTGCCCTCGGTGGCAGAGGCGACCTCACAGCTCGACGACATCAAGTTCGACGCCTTGCAGCGCACCTTCAACAACACGGTCGGAGAATTCTGTGGGCTCGAGATTTGACGGGGACCCGCAACACACGTCAGGTGACGACTTCGATCGCGCACTCGCGGACGCCGAATCGCTCCTGACCAATGTGGACAGCACTCGCGACCGCCTCCGGCGCTACCTGCTTGTCGAGGGTGTGGCCGTGGCCGTCATCCTGGCCGCGGGCCTCTGCGCGCTGATCGCCGTGCTGCCCCACTACGGGGGCGCGGTGGCGACCGCCGCGGCGTTCGTCGCGCTACCCGCGGTGCTCGTGCAGGTTCTGCGCACGAGGGTACGGGCGCCGCTGTCCGCCGAGATCTACCGGGACGAAAAAGTCATGGCGGGGTTGGTGAACATCTTGCGCGAGCTCTTCCCCCTGCTCGCCGAAGGTGAGAGGTGGACGCAGCTCAGGATCACGCAGACGCGGATGCGGCTCGGCCGGTTTCCGATCGAGCCACGGGGCCGGCGATGAAGCCGGCCGGCAGCACCAAGCCTCCGCAGCAGAAGGCGTGGCTGGAACGCTGGGGCGCCTACCTCGGCATCGGGCTGGCGGTGTTCAACGGACTGTTTCAGGCCGGACGCAACCTCGCGACCAATGCGGCGAGCCTGGCCGCCCTCTTCAACGACCGCTTGGCGGTGGGGAGCCTCTTCGTGGCGGCGCTCTCCCCGCTCCTGGCCGGCGGCGCGACGTTCGGCTACGGCGTGATGTACCGCAGGAGCCAGCTCTACGCCTTCGCACCGGAACGGCGGTCGCGCAGGATCGCCATCCTCCGCACCGGGATCGTCCTCCTCGCCATCGGCGTGCTGGCCGTGATCGCCTTCATGATCTTCTGGGCGATCTACCGGTAGTCGACACCTCCTAGCGGCGGGCGGATACCTCGACGATCTCGGCGATCGCCTCGAACGGGTTGTACTGGCGGATCTCCTTGGCCATGATCCCGGCCTGGGGGCGGTAGCCCGGGTCGTGCAGCACCGTCTGCACCGCGGTGCGCAACTCGGTCACCTCCGGCACGCCGGTGCGCAGGTTGACGCCGGTGCCGCTCCACTCGACGCGGGCGGCCACCTCCGGCTTGTCCTCGCTCGCACCGGCGACCACCAGCGGCACTCCGTGATACAGGGCGGTCTGCACCCCGCCGTAACCGCCGTTGGTGACCAATGCGTCGGCGTGTGGCAGCAGCCGGTCGAACGGCACGAAGCTGGTCAGCCGCACGTTGTCCGGCACTTCGGTCAGGGCCCGGCGTACCAGGTCCGGCCCGTCTTCCCGGACGGTGGCGGCCACCACGAGGACATCCAGGTCGGCGAGGGCACGCACGGTGGGGATGACGAGGTCGTGCAGATCGGTGTTGGCGACGGTTCCCTGGGTGACGACCACCACCGGCCGGCCGGCCGACAGTTCGGGCCACCATTCCGGCTCTACGTAGTCGCCGCTGGAGGCGGGAGGAAGCGTACCGACGAACTGGAGGTGCTCCGGCAGGTCGCTGCGGGGGTACTCGAAGCTGGGCACGGTCAGTTGCAGGTAGTGGTCCGTACGGCGGAAAGGCGCGTCGAAGAGGTAGCCGCGCATCGTCACGCCCAACGATTCAAGGGTTGCCTCGCCGAATCTCTGCAGCTCGGCGAAGACCGGTGTAGACGACCACCTCGTGACCACGCCTGACCAGGTCCGCCGCGACCGTGAGGACCGGGCTCACGTGTCCCTGGAAGGGAGTCGCTCCAACTATTACCCTGGCCATTCGAGTCTCCCCATGCATGCGTACACCGATCAGGACTGCCGTGTTCCTTGGTCGTCCGCCACCTGAATGATCGTCTTTCCGGGTGTGCGGCGGCCGTGGCGGGCGAACGCGGAGGCCGTTTCGGACAGCGGTCGCACTGCCGGCCACTCCAGCTCTCCGGGGGTGAAGCCCGCGGCGTGCACTTGCACGATGACGTCGTTCTCCGCAGCGTGGGGGTAAGGCATGTCGGCCAGGGTGAGGCCACCAATACCCGCGTCACGGTCGCGCACGGTGATTGCTCGCATGCTCGAATCCTCTCAAGAACGTTCATTCGTCGTGCTGACTCGTGTGATGTCCGGTCAGCTCGGCCGGGGCGAACCAACGACGATCTCCAACCCCGCGATGACCTCTGGCTCTCCGGGATGCGTGTCGGCGGTGGGCCGTGTGTGTCCGACCTCCATGGTGCCCACCGGTCGGCCTGCCCCCCAGCCTTGGTCCGGCCAGGAACCACTCAGATCTGGACATGGCGAAATCCACCGGCTTTTGTTGAACATGCGCTGGGTTCGGTGCCGACTACCGGATCGTGCTCCTGCCGCCCACCGGCGCGGCCGTCACGTCAAACCTCGGGGTCCGGTTCGCGGTCGACGGCGCTGTCTCGTCGGAGCCGGCGTTCGACACATTGCCGGTGGCCGGGTCCGACCTCTTTCCGCGCACCCGTGTCCCCGGCGACCTGGCCGACGCTGCGCGAAGACCGGCGGCTGTGGCCGGGCGGGTCGCGTCGATCTGCACCGGTGCGTTCGTCCTCGCCGCCGGCCTCCTCGACGGCAAGCGCGACCACGCACTGGCAGGTCACGCACGAACTCGCCTCCCGCCGCAGTGCGGGGCGTTAGCGAGCTCGCCTACCGTGGCCCACTGGTGGGCGACCGCTGGCCTCCGTGGCTCGCGACCAGCGCGTCTGCCACGATGTCAGCGTCAGCCGCCGCGATGTCCGCTGGATACTCCGGCAGCAGGTCGTCCCAGATGACCAGCCACGACCCGTACAGTTGGGTCTGCCCCTCGGGCCGAGCGAAGAACCAGACGTGCAGGTGGGCGCCGCCATCTCCGACGCGGTAGAGGTGGGCCCGCGAGATGTGCGGCAACGCCTGGATGTGGCGGACGATGCGAGTGCTCAACAGCCCCAGTTCGGCGGCCAACTCGTCAGGGAGATCCGCCATGTCGTAGTGATCGCGCGGATGCAGCATGAGCGCCAGGGGGACGCCCACTCCCGGAATCCGGGTCAGCCGCCAGTGATCGTTGAACCAGATTCCTTCGTCCCGGTCCGAGCAGGCGTTGCAGTCCGCTGGATCCTCGCCGTGCCGCGCGGGCTCCGGGAGCACTGGCGGGCGCAACGGCGACACGCGCAGTCCGTCCGGCTCGAACGGACTGATCTCCCATCCCGTCATGGGTGCCAACGGGAGCCGGCGCTCGCTGTCCGTTCCGGCGACTGCGTGGTCATAGAACTCGTCCGGTCGCAAGGCCATGCGACGAAGACTAGTACGACAAGATCCCCAGTGATCGATAGCCCCGTTGTGGGGCCTGACGAGAGCGGGCCAGGGGGCTGACGCCCGCACAGGAAAGCTTGACGACAAGCAGCTTAGCGGTAAGCTAGTTGCAAGCTAATCCGTGGAGGGATCGTCATGACGTACACGGCGCAGTTCGGCGCGGTCAGCGCCGCGCACCATCCGGAAGCCGCGCAGGAGCGGGCGGTAATGCGCTCCGGCACGATCGGCCGGTTCATCGCCCCTGGCAGTGCCACCCAGGGCCGCTTCGGCCTCTACGAGTGGCGGATGCCGGCCAGGGCAGGCGGGGCGGACGCGCACTTCCACCGGACCTTCTCCGAATCCTTCTACGTCGTGTCCGGCACCGTGCGGCTCTACGGCGGGTCGGGCTGGATCGACGGACGGCCCGGCGACTTCCTGCACGTACCCGAGGGTGGCGTGCACGGCTTCCGCAACGACAGCGACGCCGAGGCCGTGATGCTGATCCTGTTCGCGCCGGGCGTGCCGCGCGAGACGTACTTCCGCGAACTCGCCGAGATCTCCGCAACCGGCCGGACCCTGTCCGAAGAGGAGTGGACCGACCTGTTCGCCCGCCACGACCAGTACCGTGCCTGAGGAGGCCCGATGACGACGTACACCGACATGTGGTTTGACCCGAAGTGCCCCTGGGCCTGGAACACCTCCCGCTGGTTGCTCGAGGTCGAGCAGGTCCGTGACGTGCGGGTGCGCTTCCACGTGATGAGCCTGTGGCTGCTCAACCACGGCCGCGAGGTCGATCCCTGGTACCGCGACTGGCTGACCGACACCCTCGGCCCGGTCCGCGTGGTCACCGCCGTACAGCAGAAGTTCGGTGACGACGCGGTCCGCGACCTCTACACCGCCCTGGGCAACCGCATCCATCACGACAAGACGCCGATCGGCCCCGAGCTCTACACCGCCGCCCTGTCGGACCTCGGCCTGCCGGCCGACCTCGCGGCAGCGGCTGACGTGTCCGACCATGACGAGGCCCTGCGCCGGAGCCACGATGCCGGCCTGCGGCCGGTCGGCGAGGACCTCGGCACCCCCGCCATCCACGTCCCCGCCTCCGACGGCACCGTCAATGCCTTCTTCGGCCCGGTCGTGACCCCCGTTCCCCGCGGCGAGGCAGCCGGCCTCCTCTGGGACGGCGTCCTGCTGGTCTCCAGCACCCCCGGCTTCTACGAGCTCAAGCGCGGCAACCGCCCCCGCCCCCGCGTCTCCTGAGTGGCCTAGCAGGGTAAACCCGCGATGCCGTACATCTGATGTATGTGGACCTGAAGCGGTGCCCGTCGGTTGAGCGGCCTGGCGGGCCCACCGCTTGCTTCGTGGCGATCTGCGGTGCTGCTGGCCCCGTTTGCGGGGGATTCTACCCGATCAATCGACCGTTGCCTATTCTGTGGTGCCGGAGTAACCTTCGCGAAACACATCGGATGTCTGGCTGTCTCAGTGTCTGCCGTCGGCCTGCTCAGCGAGGTCGCGGTTGGCGCCACCAAGCGGATCCCAACGTCGGGCTCATAGTTGTCGCGCTTTGGGCTGGCCGGATTGGTCATCGTTTGGAGGATCGATGTCAGACCTGACCCGACGGCAAGCCCTCAAGATCGGCGTAGCTGGCGCGGGTGGCGCCCTACTGCCCCTGCCCTGGACCGCCGTGGCCCGAGGAGACTCGGTGGCGCCGCCGCAGGTGCTCGCGGCGGGGGACCTCGCGCTCTGGTACGACGAGGCTGCCGGCACCGACTGGCTACGGGCGCTGCCGATAGGCAACGGCCGGCTCGGTGCCATGGTCTTCGGCAACGTCGACACGGAACGACTTCAGCTCAACGAGGACACCGTCTGGGCCGGCGGCCCGCACGACCCCAGCAACCCCCGGGGCTTGGCGGCGCTGCCGGAGATTCGACGGTTGGTCAACGCGAGCCAGTGGACCCAGGCCCAGGATCTGATCAACCAGAACATGATGGGCAACCCCGGCGGGCAGTTGGCCTACCAGACCGTCGGCAACCTCCGGCTCGCCTTCGGATCCGCCAGCGGAGCGTCACAGTACGACCGGACGCTCGATCTCACCACCGCCACCGTCACGACGAACTACGTGCTGAACGGCGTTCGTCACCAGCGTGAGGTGTTCGCCAGCGCGCCGGACCAGGTCATCGCGATGCGGCTGACGGCCGACCGGACCGGCTCGATCACCTTCACCGCCACCTTCGACAGCCCGCAGCGCACCACGGTGTCCAGCCCGGACGGCACCACGATCGGCCTCGACGGCATCTCCGGGAACATGGAGGGCGTCACCGGCCAGGTCCGCTTCCTCGCGTTGGCCAACGCGACGGTCAGCGGCGGCACCGTCTCCAGCTCCGGCGGCACCCTGCGGGTCACCAACGCCAACAGCGTGACCCTGTTGATCTCGATCGGGTCCAGCTACGTCAACTATCGCAATGTTGGCGGCGACTACCAGGGCATCGCACGACAGCGCCTCACCGCCGCGCGGGCCAGCAGCTACGACCAGTTGCGCAGCCGGCACGTGGCCGATTACCAGGCGCTGTTCGGGCGGGTCAGCCTCGACCTGGGCCGCACCTCCGCCGCCGACCAGCCGACCGACGTCCGGATCGCCCAGCACAACAGCGTCAACGACCCGCAGTTCTCGGCCCTGTTGTTCCAGTTCGGCCGGTACCTGCTGATCTCGTCCTCGCGGCCCGGCACCCAGCCGGCCAACCTGCAGGGCATCTGGAACGACTCGCTGACCCCCTCCTGGGACTCGAAGTACACGATCAACGCCAACCTGCCGATGAACTACTGGCCGGCCAACACGACCAACCTGGCCGAGTGCCACAACCCGGTGTTCGACATGGTGCGGGACCTGTCGGTCAGTGGCACCCGCACCGCGCAGCTGCAGTACGGCGCTGGTGGCTGGGTCACCCACCACAACACCGACGCGTGGCGGGCCACCTCGGTGGTGGACGGCGCGTTCTGGGGCATGTGGCAGACCGGCGGCGCCTGGCTGGCCACGTTGATCTGGGACCACTACCTGTTCAACGGTGACATCGAGTTCCTGCGGGCGAACTACCCGGCCATGAAGGGCGCGGCGCAGTTCTTCCTGGACACTCTGGTGACCGAGCCGACCCTCGGTTACCTGGTGACCAACCCGTCGAACTCGCCGGAGCTCAGCCACCATTCGAACGCCAGCGTGTGCGCCGGCCCCACCATGGACAACCAGATCCTGCGGGACCTCTTCGACGGGTGCGCCCGCGCGAGCGAGATCCTCAACGTGGACACGACCTTCCGAGCCCAGGTTCGCGCCACCCGGGACCGGCTCGCGCCCATGAAGATCGGCTCGCGCGGCAACATCCAGGAATGGCTCTACGACTGGGTGGAGACCGAGCCCAACCACCGGCACATCTCACACCTGTACGGGTTGGCTCCCAGCAACCAGATCACCAAGCGTGGCACCCCACAGCTGTTCGAGGCGGCCCGTCGGACACTGGCGCTGCGGGGCGACGACGGAACGGGCTGGTCGCTGGCCTGGAAAATCAACTTCTGGGCCCGGATGGAGGAAGGCAAGCGGGCCCACGACCTGATCCGTTACCTCGCCACCACCGCCCGGCTCGCGCCCAACATGTTCGATCTGCACCCGCCCTTCCAGATCGACGGCAACTTCGGCGCCACCGCGGGCATCGCCGAGATGCTGCTGCAGAGCCACGCCGGCGAACTGCACATTCTGCCCGCACTGCCGCCGGCCTGGCCGAGTGGGCGGGTGAGCGGCCTGCGGGGTCGGGGTGGGCACACGGTCGGCATCACGTGGAGCAACGGGCTGGCCAGCGAGGTTCTCATCCGACCGGACCGCGCCGGCACCGTCCGCCTGCGCGGTCGGTTCTTCACCGGCACGGTCACGGTGGTCGACACCGCCGACGGTACGCAGGCTCGGACCACCCGGATCGAGACCGACCTCGTCGAGGTCACCGTGCAGGCCGGGCGCGCCTACCGGGCCACCAGCTCGGGCACCACCACACCCACCCTGGAGCAGAGCTTCAGCAACGCCGGCATCACCAACGACACGAACACCGGCGTCGGGAACTTCGACGGCAACGGGGCCAGCCTCTCCGCGCAGGCCCTGGCCCAGGCCGGCGTCACCCCGGGCAGCACGGTGAGCCGCAACGGGGTCACCTTCCGCTGGCCCAACGTCAGCCCCGGCGTTGCCGACAACGCCATCGCCTCGGGACAGTCCATCAGCGTGACCGGCACCGGACGTACGCTCGGCTTCCTCGCGACCGGCACGTACGGCGCGGTGTCGGGAACCGCCGCGGTGGTCTACGCCGACGGCACCCGCCAGACGTTCACGCTCAGCACGCCCGACTGGTACGGCGGACCACATGCCGGTGGGACCGCCGCCGTCGTGACCGCGTACCAGAACCGGCCCGGCAACCAGCGCCAGGCCACCGTCGCCTGCATCTACTACGTGGGCGTCGCGTTGCAGAGCAAGGCGGTGGCCCGGGTCGAGTTGCCCAACATCAGCGCACGGCCCGCGTCCGGCGTACCGACCATGCACATCTTCGCCATCGCGATCGGGGCCTGACGGGGTCGGAACCTCGGTGCCGCAGGAGTATCCGCGCTCGCGCCTGTCGACCGGGACAGGCGCGAGCGCGGGTGCCGCGCCTGCCGTCCTCAGACCAGGAAATGCTCCCGCATCTTCGCGCCCAGATTGATGCCACCTACCGCCCGAGGGCCGGCGGGGTCGTGCACGGCGAGGGTGTTGTTGCGACGCATCAGCTCACGGACCGGAGGTGGCAGCCGGGGAGGGTCGTCCATGGCGGCGAGGACCTGCCCGGCGCTCGTGATCAGTCGGTCGGCCAGGGCGGCGGCGTCGGTGTCCACCCGCACCCGGCCGTATTCCCAGCCGGCGGTGGTGAGGTCCAGCACCTCGAACACGCGCGTCAGGAGCGGATTCGTGTCGGTCACCCGGTCGAGCCGGCGCGCCTGGCTGCCGAGGACCGCCACGGCGGCGGTCACCTGCGCGTAGGGGTGAAAGCCGGACGGCAACGCGAACAGGGGCCACCGCAGGGCCGGGCCGGCCTCCTTCCACAGCGGCCGGTAGTTACGGCGGTGCACCAGGAGCCGTCGGCCCGTCCGCCGGTGTACGTCGTGGGCCTGGGCCTGTAGGTCCACGTGGGCCTCATCGGCGACCTGGCTCACGATCCGGGCCGCGACCACCAGACCGTCGTCGCTGCTCAGCGTTTCGGTGAGCGCCTCGACCTGCTGGGAAAACCGGATCTGCGCGTGCGCGCCGTATCGGTTCTGGACGTCCTGGAGCAGCGCGTGCTGTCGTCCGGGATCGAGCTGGACCCGCCCACCGCCCAGCAACCGCCGGAGCCAACGCATGTCGCCTCGTTTCAGCAGAGCCGTCGCGGACCGCGGCAATGTTAGTGCGTCGGACCTTCCTCATGTGCTGAAGGGGTGGCTATGTCGTCCACTCTGACCATGATGGCGGTCACCGGCGACGCGGCGTGATCAATCCCGACTCGTACGCCCACACGACCAGCTGGGCACGGTCGCGGCAGTGCAGCTTCGTCATCGCCCGGTTGACGTGTGTCTTGGCGGTCAACGGACTGATCACCATGCGAGCGGCGATCTCGTCGTTGCTCAGTCCTCGGGCGACGAGCTCGACGATCTCCTGCTCACGGGCGGTCAGCACGTCCCGTCCGGCTGCGGGATCGGTCGGCGGCGGGCCGGCAACGAACTCGCTGATGAGCGTACGGGTGACGGCTGGGGCGAGCAGCGCGTCGCCGCGAGCCACGATGGCGATGGCCTGCAGCAGGTCGGTCGGGTCGGCGTCCTTGAGGAGGAAACCGCTGGCGCCCGCGCGGAGAGCGGCGAAGACGTACGAGTCGAGCCCGTAGTTGGTGAGGATGAGGACGTGGATCGCGGCGAGGTCGGGATCAGCGGCGATGAGTCGGGTGGCTTCGATGCCGTCGAGTCCCGGCATCTGCACGTCCATGAGGACGACGTCCGGGCGCAGGCGTCGCGACAACTGGACGGCTGAGGTGCCGTCGGTGGCCTCGCCGACGACCTCCAGGTCGTCCTCGGCGTCGAGCAGCGCCCGGAACCCGGCCCGCATCAGCGCCTGGTCGTCGGCGAGCAGGACCCGGATCATGCCGGACTGAGCTGGCTGGACCTCGGTCACGCCGGGCCGTCCAGCGGGAACGTGGCCCGTACCGTGAACCCGCGGTCGTCGCGGGCGGCGGCGTGCAGCACGCCGCCCAGCCCGGTGACCCGTTCCCGCATGCCACGCAGGCCCACACCCGGTGTCGTCGGCCGGGCCGGTGACGCCTGGCCGTCGTCGGTGACCGAGACGGTGAGCTGCGCCGGGGCGTACTCGACGTCGATGTGCGCGGTGGTGGGGCCGGCATGGCGGGCCACGTTGGTCAGTGCCTCCTGGACGACGCGATACCCGGCCTGGTCCACCTCGACGGGCAGGTCCCGGGGCTGGCCGGTGACGGTCACGCGCACCGGTACGCCGACCGACCGGGTCCGCTCGGCCAGCTCGTCGACCCGGGCCAACCCGACGCGATCTTCGTCGGCGGGAGAGCGCAGGACGTCCAGCGTCGTGCGCAGTTCCCGCATCGCGGCGCTGCTGGCCTCCTGGATCGCCAGCAGCGTGGCCGACGGTTCCTCGCCGTGCTTGCGGGCCAGGTGCACGCCGATCCCCGCCTGCACCTTGATCACGGAGATGCTGTGGGTCAGTGAGTCGTGCAGGTCCCGGGCGATGCGCAGGCGCTCCTCGCCGGCGCGACGCAACGCCATCTCCTCGCGGGTGCGTTCGGCCTCGATCGCCCGCTGCTCGACCTGTTCCAGGTATGCCCGGCGCTGCCGGGCGACGAGCCCGGCGACGTTGGCCGCCAGGAACCAGCCCAGCAGCAGGGCGCTCCGCTCGACGATCTGCTGGCCGGGGCGGCCGGCGGGTGCGACCGAGATGTCGCGGGCCAGGAAGCCGCCGAGGAAGACGAGGCTGGCCAGGACGGCGACCGATCGATGCCCCCGCCAGGCGGTGAGGTAGACCGCGCCGAGGACGGGGAACGCGGCGGACACCCCGGAGTGCACCCGGAGGTGGAGGGCCAGCATGGCGGCGGTCACCGCGATCAACGCCACCACCGGGTACCGCCGGCACACCGCCAGGGCCGCCGCCATGACCAGGACCAGGGCGACGTCGATCACCCGTACCGGTGCGGCGTCCGGGGCGAGCGCGGCGTTGCCGAGCAGGAGGCCGCCGAGGGCGAGGCCGCTGAGGGCGTACGGCAGGTCACGGCGCATGGTCGAACTGTAGAACGACTCTTGTCAGCGGAGCATCCCTCGTGCGCAGTAGATGAGGCGTACCACGGACGCGGTATCGGCGGCGGGCAAGTGCCTGCGGCGGCACGACGTTTTTTCGGTCCGCCGAGACAAGCATCGAGCTCATGACATACCGCTTCTTCACTCCCACCCCCGCGAAGTTGGCGACCGGGCTCACCGCGGAGGTCTACCAACAGTTGCGCGACGAGTTCCTCGGGCCGGTGCCCACTTTCCAGGCGCTGTCGGCCGTGCCGGAGGTGCTGGCCGCGACCTGGGCGCTGATGCGCGAGGCACTGCTCGCCGGCGACACGTCCCGGGTGGACCGGGAACTCGTCGCGTCGGCGGTGTCCCGGGCCAACCGCTGTCAGTTCTGCGTCGACGCCCACGTGCTGCTGATGCACGCGCTGGGTGAACCGAAGCTGGCCGAGGCCATTGCCCGGGGCGGGACGCCAACGGAGCCGAGGCATGCCGCGCTCGCCGACTGGGCGCAGGCGAGCCGTAGCCCCAAGGCCGCCGACTGGACCAGCCCGTACCGCCCCGAGATCACCGCGACGCTGCTCGCCTTCCACTTCATCAACAGGGTCGTCTCTGCGCTGCTCGACCCCGATCTGCTTCCCGGGGGCCTGCAACGCTCCCCGTTGGTGCGGTCGGTCGGAGGCCGGCTCTACGCCAGGGCGGCCCGGGAGCTCAAGGAGCCCGGCCGCAGCCTCGCGCTTCTCGACGCCGGCACGACGGCGCCGCCGAGCTGGGCGGGGGACAGCCCGGTCGGCGTCGCGTACGCGTCGTTGCGGAACGCCGCCATGCAGGGCGGGGACCTTCTGGGCGACGTGGCGCGCCGGACCGTCACGGCCACCGTGCGCTGGGAGGACGGGCGGTACCCGGACCGGCCCGCGGACTGGGCCGTCGACCTGGTCCGGGACGTGCCGGGCGCGGACCGTGTGGGGACCCGTATCGCGCTGCTGGCGGCGTTCGCGCCCAGCGCGGTCACCGTCGGCGACGTCGCCCTCTGGCGGATGTCCCACCCGGCCGACGCCGACCTCGTGCGGCTGGTCGCGTACGGGGCGATCACGGCTACCGATCACGTCGCCCGGGCGCTGTCCCCGGCGCACCTCTAGGAGGCACCATGCGCAAGGCACTCGTCACCGTCACCGCGGTGCTGCTCGTCGCGTTCGTCCTGCAGTTCGTCTTCGCCGCCGTGGGCGCGTTCACCAAACCGGCAGGTGAGGGGGCGTATGCGCTGCACAGCGTCACCGGGATGGCGGTCATCCCCGTTCTCACCCTGCTCACCGCCCTGCTGGCCGTGCTGGCGAAGGCGCCGGGCCGGCTCGTCGGGCTGGCGGTCCTGCCGCTCGGTCTCGTCCTCCTGCAGGCCCTCATCGCCATGCTCGCGGAGGCGTCGACCGACGCTTCGGGCACCAGTACCGCGTTCGGCCTGACCATCGGAGGGCTGCACGCGCTCAACGGGATCATCGCGGTGCACGTCGTGGTCGGTGTCCACCGGGCAGCGCGAAAGCTGGCCGCCCCGGCGCCGGTCGACGCCACCCTCGTGACTGTCCGCGAAGGGGAGCCGGCATGACCGTCGGCTCGCTGCTCACGGCCGACCTCGTGATCACGGTCCTCGCGGTCGCCGGGTGGTTGGGCGGCGGTGCCGCGTCGGCCGTCCGGCGCCGTCCGCTCGCGCTGGGGCTGGCCGGCTTCGCGCTGCTCGCCACGCTCGCCCGCGCGGTCACGATCACCGCGCTCGCCCGCGCCGGCTGGTGGTTCGCGGCAGAGAAGGTCCTCATCGCCGCTCCACTGTCGCTCGCGGCGGTGGTCGTCGCCGGGCCGCGGCTGCTGCGGACCCGGGGCGACATCCGGTCCGCCGCGGTCCCGCTTCTTTTCGCCGGGTACGCCGTGAGCGGCGGCCTGCTCGTCACGGTCCTGCACGGCTATCCGGCGTCGGCGGGCGTAGGGCTGCTCGCGGTCGCCGGGGTCGTCGCGGCGACCGCCGTTACGTGGCGCGTGCTCGGCCGGCGTCCGTCCCGGACGGTGTCCCGGGCGGCCCTCGTGGTGGCGGTCGCGGCGCTGGTGACCGGAACCGGGATGACCGCCGCTCCGGGCGCCGCTCCCGGCGTACCCCATGATCATGAATATCCTGATGCGCGGGCCGTGGGCGAACCGACCAGGCGGTTCACCCTGACGGCCGGGACCGCCACGGTGAGCGTGAGCGGCCGGGACGTCGCGGCGTGGGCGTTCAACGCCCAGGTCCCCGGGCCGGAGTTGACCGCCACCGTCGGCGACGTCCTGGAGGTGACGCTGCACAACCGGGACATCGCGCGGGGCGTCACGCTGCACTGGCACGGGTACGACGTGCCGAACAGCCAGGACGGGGTGCCGGGCGTGACGCAGGCGGCCGTGCTGCCCGGCCAGGAGTTCGTCTACCGGTTCCGCGCCGATCAGGCCGGAACGTACTGGTACCACACGCATGCGGTGTCCGACGTCGGCGTGCGGATGGGCCTCTACGGCGTCCTGGTGGTGCGACCGGCGCCGGCGACCGGCGTCGACGTCACGGTGCCGGTGCACACGCTGGCCGGCCTTCCGCTGCCCGCAGCGAGAACGGAGCCCGTCGAGGCCGGCGTGCCCGTGCGGCTGCGGCTGATCAACACCGACAGCACGACCCACCGGTACGCCCTGGCCGGCACTCCGTTCCGGGTCGCCGCGATCGACGGATCCGACCTGCGGGGCCCGACCTCGCTCGTGGACACCGCCGTGCTGATCCCGGCCGGGGGACGCTACGACCTGGTGTTCACCGCGCCCACCACGCCGGTGGTGTTGTTCGTCGACGGACGGGCGGTCTACTCGACCGGGCCGGTGTCGACGGCGACCGACGCCTGGCCGGTGCTGGATCCGCTCACCTACGGCGTCGGTTCTCCGGTGCCGTGGTCCCGGTACGACAGGCAGTTCACCCTCGTGCTCGACCGCGGCCTCGACCTGCGCGGACTGCTTCCGCGATACGCCCACACCGTCAACGGCGCGGCCGATCCGGACATCCCGCCGCAGGTCGTACGCCTCGGCGACGTCGTGACGCTCACGATCGTGAACCGATCCCTGGTGGTGCACCCGTGGCATCTGCACGGTCATCACGTCCTGGTGCTGTCCCGAAACGGAGTGTCGGCGACCGGAAGTCCGTTATGGCTGGACTCTTTCGACGTACGCCCCGGCGACGTCTGGGAGGTGGCCTTCCGGGCCGACAACCCAGGATCGTGGGCCAACCACTGCCACAACCTGGGGCACGCCGACGCCGGGATGATGCTGCACCTGATGTACTCGTGATCCTCCGTGCGGGGTTTGGTAGTTAGTTGCCCGGGGCAATAGGAGGGCGACGACAAATCCTCTGGAGGACGGCTCTCGTGGAAGTTTCGGGTTTCTTCACCGCAATCATCATCGGCCTGATCATCGGCGCGCTCGGCCGGCTGGTCGTACCGGGCAAGCAGAACATCCCCATCTGGCTGACCCTGCTCATCGGTGTGGTCGCCGCGATCCTCGGCACCCTCGTCGCCGGCGCCGTCGGCGTCGCGGACACCAGCGGGGTCGACTGGATCGAGCTGCTCATCCAGGTCGTCTTCGCCGCCATCGGCGTGGCGATCGCCGCCGGCGCCTACGGCCGCCGCCGCGTGCACTGATCTTCGCGCCACTGCCCGGCCCGATCCCGTTCAGCGGGATCGGGCCGGCGCCCGTTGTGCCGGGCGGACGCCGTTGTCCGGCGCGGGGGAGAGGCAGCACACGGCCCAAATGCTCTCGTATGACAGAGTGGTCCATGCCCTTGAGTGCGTATCACCTCAGAACGTCGATCGCCGTGTCGGACATTCAGAACGCAGTCGCGTTCTACGAAGGCAAACTGGGGCTCCAGGCGCTGCAGTCCGGCCCCAGCGCGGCCGTCGTCGACGGCAGCCGCGTCTATGGTTCTGGTGGCGGGCCGGCGCTGAACGTGTACCAGTCGGTCACCGCCGGGAAGACCCCGGCGACACTGGCGACGTGGTACGTCGACGACATCGACCAGATCGTTGACGAGCTCGCCTCGTCCGGCGTCGAGTTCATCCGTTACGACAAGTTGGAACACGATCCCAAGGGGATCACCGCGCGGGCCGGCGGTGGCCGTATCGCGTGGTTCCAGGATCCGGACGGCAATACCTTCGCCCTCGAAGCGGACGTCTGATCCCCTGTCGGGGGATGCGGCAGGCCGGTGGCTCGGGGGCGAGCAGGCCTGGGTAGTTTCCCTGTAATGACTGAGGACACCTTCCGCTCGGTGGAGATCGAGCGCACCAGCGTGGGGAACTACGTCGCGCGGAATGGTCGCGGCGGGTCGATGTCGTTGGGCACGGGCGAGGACGCCAGCTTTACGCCGGTGGAACTGCTTCTGGCTGCCATCGGCGGCTGCAGTGCGGTAGACGTGGACTACGTCACCAGCCGCCGCGCCGAGCCGACCCAGTTCTCCGTCGGAGTGACTGGCGACAAGATCCGGGATGAGGCCGGGGGAAACCGGATGCAGAACCTCAGGGTCGAGTTCACCGTGACGTTCCCGGCGGGCGCGGACGGTGACAGGGCGCGTGAGGCGCTGCCCAGGTCACTGCAGCAGTCGCATGATCGGTTGTGCACCGTCTCCCGGACCGTCGAGCTTGGCACTCCCGTCTCGGTCGTCGAGGCTGCTGGATCCACCAAAGACTGAAGTGGCGTTGCGCGCCCTGAACGGGTTGACGATCCAGTCGGGTGATCGTCTCTGAGCACGGCTACTCAGGCGCGGTGCCGTTCCGTGAGGTGAGGTGGTGGCATGCGTCGACTGCTGTTCCCACTGCTGATGGTGCTCGCCGTTGCCGTGGCTTGCGCCGAGCCGAATGTCCCGCCGGGCCGGCCGAACCCATCGGTCGCAGAGTCGGCGCCCGCCTCGTTGCTCGCCGACGGCAGTGTCGCGTGGGCTGACCTGAAGATCACGGACGAGGACCTCAACGGGCGTCCGGCCGGCCCGCGGGTCCCGGGCGCCGGAAGCAAGCCGTGCCGGGCGGAGCATCTGGCCGGCCGGCTCACCAGCTGGACGCGGCCCGGAGGCGGCGGTGAGACGCCCCGTGGGATGGACGCCGCTGTCGGCAAGCTCATCGGAGAAGTGGACGTGCGGAACTCGTCAGAGGTCGAGTGCACGTTGCAGGGTGAAGTACCCACCACCATGCTCGCGGGCGGTCGCGAGATTCCCATGCTCTATACGCACGGCATCAACGAAGAGGCTCAGGCCCGGGTGGTCGCCGTGCCCGCCGGTGGTCATGCCAGCCTGCGCCTGGACTGGTCCGGGCCGTTCTGCCAGCCGGCCGACGGGACGCTGGAGCTTGCGATCGAGGTGCCGCACGACGGCGGCACGTTACGCGCACCCATCACTGCCGATGACCGACCCGGTTGCCAGCAGGGCGAGGGGGTCAATCCCAACGCCCGGGCGACGCTGTACGCGAGCGGGTTCACCGAGCAGATCGGGGTGTCGACGCCCCCATCCTCGCCGCTCGACCAGCTCACCGTAACTGTCGCGGGACCGCCAACGGCCGCGGCCGGGTCGCGGCTCCCCTTCCGCGTGACGCTCGGCAACCCAACCGGTGGCCCTCTCGCGCTGGACCCTTGCCCGGGTTATCTGATGGAGCGTTTCTCCCTCGGCGATGCGACGAACGAAGCGGTGAACACTTCTCAGCTGTACCGGTTGAACTGCCGCCCGCTCACGCAGATCCCCGCCGGTGGCACGGCCGTGTTTGAAATGGTCGCCGAAGTGCCGGCCTCGATGCGCGTAGGGCGCGAGCTGACGATCACGTGGAAGTTCTACCTGCCGCACTCGATGCAGCGTGGCAACCAGTTCGATGTCTTCACCCTGAAAGTCGCCTGACGGCAGGCGCCACCCCCAATCGCAGGGGAGCGATCACGCCGAACGGGCGGCTGAGGATCACATTCTCCGACGGATCGAGGTTGAGGGTATGGGAGCGCTCCCGTAACATACCCGACGCGGCCTGTTAACGCTCACAACCATGAGCCCCGTCAATGTGTTGGCCGCCATCCCGTCAGGAGGGTGCAATATGGCCAGATCCAGAGCTACCAATGTCGGCCTGGCGTCGGCCGGCGTCGCTTTACTGGTGTCGACGACGGTTGCGGTAGCGCTGCCAGCGGGGGCCGCGGCCGCGGGCTGTTCGGTGAACTACGCCGTGTCGTCGCAGTGGCAGGGCGGATTCGGTGCCAACGTGTCGATCACGAACCTGGGTGATCCGTTGACCAGTTGGACGTTGACGTGGTCGTACGGCGCCGGGCAAACGGTGACGCAGGCGTGGAACACATCGTTGACGCAGAGTGGCTCAGCGGTGACCGCGAAGAACGTGAGTTACAACGGTTCGGTCCCGACCAACGGCACGGTGTCGTTCGGCTTCAACGGGGCATGGACGGGCAGCAACCCGACGCCGACGAGCTTCGCGCTGAACGGGGTGACATGTACCGGTAGCACGACGCCGACGACCCCGCCTCCAACGACTCCGCCTCCGACAACGCCGCCACCCACGACCCCGCCACCCACGACCCCGCCTCCAACGACGCCGCCTCCCGGTACGTGCAATCTTCCGTCGACGTACCGGTGGTCGTCGACGGGTTCGTTGGCGAACCCGAGGTCGGGGTGGGTGTCGCTGAAGGACTTCACCGTGGCTCCGTACAACGGTCGGCAGCTCGTCTACGCCACGACGCACGATTTTGGTTCGTCGTGGGGTTCGATGAACTTCGGTCTGTTCACGAACTATTCGGAGATGGCTTCGGCCAGTCAGAACGCGATGAACTCGG
>NZ_JBEXGR010000020.1:0-129637 GCF_040607415.1 Micromonospora sp. NPDC005291 | reverse complement strand
CCCAGCGAGCTACCGCGAAGAGCGGCGCGCTGTTCCCGGCAAGCCGCACCACCCTCCAGATACGTGGCTACTGCTGACGGAACCGATTCCGTACGGCGGTGACCTCTTCCGGAGACGATCCGTCGGTCGTCCACGGGAGTCCGAGAAATGGCGACCTCAGTCGTCACTCAGTTTGTCACTCGCTATGGCCGGCAGCCTCTCAGCGGGTCTACGGCTACCCTCACGCCATGCAAGCCCTCATGGTTGCTCTGCTACCGATGACGCTGTGGCAACCTGGCAACCTGGCAACGTTTACGCCGGAGGGCGACTGCACTTCTGCGTAGGTTGGAGTGATGAGCGGACCGTCGAGTGGCAGGGGCGTCAGACTCTGGCTGGGAAGCCCGGCGGCGCTGCACGGATCAAACAGCGCTACTTCCAGCCCAAGCAAGGTGACTAGGGCAGCGGCCCACGCTCGGGTCTGCTGCACCGGTAGGTGACAGTTTCAGTCACGCGGCCTGGCTGGCTGGTCGGGTCATGATGATCTCGTATTCGATCGGGGTCAACCGGGACAGGGATCGCTGGCGTGCAGCGCGACGAACCGGGCGGTGCGGCCGTCCTCGGCTGTGGGATTGCTCCTCTCCAACCCGCAGCGAGGGGTTGGAAAGGAGGACTGGCCCGGAACCGCAGACGGTACGCGCCGTCCCCTTTTTGCCAGAGCTTCCCCATAGGGGCGCTGGTCAGCAGCGCGTGCAGGGGGAGTCTTTTCTGACGCCCCAGCTGAAGATGGTATTGCCCTGTCCGCCTCCAACGGCCGTGACCGTGACGGTGTAGCTGCCTATGGTGCTGAGTGTGCCGCTGATCAGGCCGGTCGAGGGGTTGATGACCAGCCCAGGAGGCAAACCGGTCGCCGACCAGGTGTACGACCCACTCCCGCCGGTGGCCTGCATCTGCAGCGCCACGGTGTCCAGCTTGAGCATGCTCTGGGTGCCCGGGTTGGTGACCGTCACCGCGCCGCTGGGCGGGGGTATGGGAATATCCGGTGGCGGGCACGTCAGCGATACCGGCTGAGACCCTGCCGTTCTGGTGATGAACTCCGGAGTCCCCGAAAGGAATTGGACGGTGGCGGTCGCTCGACCCGAGTAGTAGCCCGACTCGCAGAGCGTGCCCGGGTTGGTGACGCCAAGACCGAACAGGGTTACGTTGGTGTTCTGCCAAACCTCTGTACGGCCGTTCACTGTTTGGCCAGGGCCGCCGACCAGCCCGTGGTAGAGCAATTCCACGGTGAGGTCGACGCGACGCACTGGACCGTCGCACTGGACACTTGCGGTGTAGTTGACGGTCTTGGAGTCAGTCTTGCCCGGTGGGCTGTCCGGCGTGATCCACCCACAGTAGTGACCGTCGGAAACCGCGGCGGACACCGGTGCGGCGAAACCCAGGGATGCGATGGACATGGCAGCCGCCGCCATGGTCAGCAGTAGGCGGGATCTGTTGCGACGCAAGAGTTCCACATGCATCAATGTATGGTCGCACGGAGGCGTCGGAGTCGGCAATGGCCGAGCCTTCGGGTCTCCCTTGGCCCGGACCGGGAGGGCGACCGGGGCCTGCACGATCGGGTCGCGGACCGCCTGCGCCATTATCTGCTGGCGCCGACTCCAACGCTCAAAGAGTTAGGAGTTCTTATGGGTTGTAGTCGGGCTCGTACCTGAATTGCGTTGCCTGAAGCGCATCGTCGTGAGGCATCCAAGGGTCGTCGAGCCAGAGGTCGCCGCCGTGAACAGTCCAGGTCCCGTCAGCGCGCAGGGTCAGCTCAAGGATATGAACGACGGCCAGGACCATGCGGATCCCGTCTTCACGGGCGGCACGTACCTCACCGGCCGTGACGAAGACGGGGCTTGGCCCACCGAGGGTGCCTTTGACCTCCACCCGGAGCTTTGGAGCATGCGCCGGGCCGACCTCGTAGTCGTACGGGTGGTATGCCGATGTGTTCCGGATGCTGCGGCGGCTGTGTCCCTGGTTGATGAGCCACTGGTGGACCAAGGTCATGGCAGCAAGCTCGACTTTGCGGCGTAGCAGTGGATCGTCGAGGCGGCCTTGCCCACTGGCGCCGTTGCCGCGGACGCCAAGCGTGTCGGTCACACCCCAGCCGTTCCTGCCGATGCGGTGCTCAGGCGAGCGCGGCTGCATGATCCGCCGGACGGGTCGGTAGGTCCAGCCGAGGAGCCACCCGGAGTCAGGCGCGTTGGTGGTGTATCCCGTGCTCAGGAAGGCGGTCTTGGAGATGCCGAACTCTTGGATGAGTCGCGCGGCATGCTCGTGGTCGTCGTAGCGGTCCTTGACTACAGCGAGGACCTCGACCTCCCATGTCAGCATCCCGGCGCTGGGGCCGCCACCGCTGACGAGAACTACCCGGGTGCCAATGTCGAGTTGCTGGAAGGGCAGTAGACGCCGCTGCCACATGTTCCATTCGACTTCCCGTTCGCTTACGTCCGGTTCGCCGCCGACGTTCCATGGCTGATGCTTAAGCAGGATCGCCATCGAGTCACTGCCTCGCCCGCGTCCACAGCGCTACGTCCAAAACCCGCAGCGCCGGATCGTCGGCGGGCAGGTCATCTAGAAGGCCACGTATCTGCTCGTCGCGCATCAGCTGCTGATAAATCTGCCAGTCCCGTCGGTAGCAGTACGGCCTCGGCATGCCCAAGTACTGGCGGACCAGCCCGTCACGCACCGGTAGCAGCCAGGGACGCTTGCGGGCGGCCAACTTCGCCGGCGCTACCCACGGGTCCGACCGTACGGCCCGCAAGTCCACGAACAGCCGCCGCAGCGTCTCGTAAAACCTGCCCGCCACGTCAAGCACGCCATCGTCGGCATCCTCCAGGCGGACGTCCGCTGACACCGCCCGCAGGTCCGCGACAAGCTGTTCATCAGCCAGGACGCGCCGCGCAGCGCTGGCCCCGATGTCGGCGTTGAGCAGCGTCACGGCGAACAGGTCAGCAGCCGTCACCTCGGTCGGCACATTCGGGCCGATTGCCAGGAAGGAGCCGCCGGCAAAGTTGCCATCCGGGTCGTAATAGGCAGCGACACGCGATGCGGCGTCACCGGTCAGAGCATCCAGCGTCGCCGCACGGGCTCGGGCGAACTCGTCCACGCCGGCACGTTAGCGGATCCGTGCCGTTCAAAGCATTCGTTCATACGCCCGCTTCCCTGCCGCCATTCGGTTGGCCGGAAGCTCAGCGAAGCAACGCCTTCGGATCCGCCGAAGAGGTCACCACAGAGGATGCGCTGGTCGCAGCTACCGACGCGAGAATGCCCGCTACACCAGGTCGCGAGCGACCTGCGCGCCGAGCCACAGCGCCGCGGCGGCATGAGGAACGGTGTTGAGCGGAGTGAGCCGCTGCCCGCCGGTGAGCGCGAACTGATCGTCAAGTTCAACGCGAATCGAGTCCAGCCTCTTGCCGTCGATATCGTCGCGGTCTTCCTCAAACTCCCAGTTCAGGTTGAATCCGTGCCGGCGACACTTGAGCTCCGCTCCGCTCACCAGCTCATCGAACCAGCCGGGCTGACGAACCAGCACGAGCACGTACACCTCAGGGCGGAGGGTGAGCAGCGGCACCGAGATGCCGGTATATCTGATCTCGACCGCCGGTCGTTCCCCCAGAGGCCCGGGTTGAGTGGCGTTGAGCAGGTGCCGCTGGATCGGCCAGATGCCGCCGAGTGCATCGCGAAGGTCCCGGCTGTCGTAGGCCAAGTCGTCGTACCCGAACAGCTCCTCCGCGAACTCGCGAAGAAAGGCTCGTTTCACCGAGTACTCCGAGCGCTCACTGCCGTACCGGGAGCTGGTCGGCGCGAGGATTCCGGACGGAAAGACATGCTGGAAGCCCGGATGCGTCTTGACGTCCCCGGATCTCCGGCTCAACAGCGCGCTGTACCCCTGCTTCTCCTTCACAATCATTACTGCCGCCACCGACAAGGCGGCCGCTCGGTGGGCGCCGTTGAAGAGCTCGCTTCCGCCAGCCTGTTCTCGCAGCCAGGCACGTCGCGGGAAGTCGCTCAACGACCACACGGCATCCGGCCGGCGACTTACGACGTTGATGAACTCGCGTTCGAGCATTTCCGAGGTGGCCACCGATTGGAAGTAGGTGCCGTAGCGAGCATGAATGCGGACTCTGCCGGGCCCGTGGCGCTCGATCTTGTCGAGCGCGAACGTCTCCGCGTTGAACCGCCGAACTTCGTCGCGCCGCCAGTAGGTGCGTCGGAACTCCGCCCTGCCGCGGCGGTCGAAACCGCGACCTTCCGCGTCGTACCGACGCCTGTCAGGCCGGAAGTGATCGGTGATGTTGCCAATCGCCGAGTCGAGGTCGCCTCTGAGCTCGGGTGCCGCGATCTCAGCCCAGATCGGGAAGGTGACGCCGCCCAGCGTCACCAACGGGGTTTCCGGGTACAGCCTCCGCAGTGTTCCTTCCCAGCCGGCTGAGTGGAAGACCTTCCTCACGCGGCTGTCTGATATCGAGTGCCGCTTGCTTTCCAATTCGGCCAGCGTCCGCAGCGGCCACGGGCCAGGCTGGTGAGGCGCCGTACGCACATGGAGCTCTTGATGTGGCACTTCACAAGTACAACCATCGGACCGGCGCCCTGCGGAGTTTTCAGCGATCGTCATTGGAACTGCGGCCGACCCACCGCGGCGAGAACGAGCCTCCACCATCGCCACCACCAAAAGCAGCAACAGGAAGACGCCCAGCACCACGAGCAGCCACCGCTCACCGGGCACATCGACGCGGTTGGTGACCAGATTGCCGACCAGCCCGAGCATCGCGGACGCAACTACGGCAACCACTGCCGGAGCCGCTCCGCGCGTGCGTCTGTCTCGCCGATCCATCCCAACCCCTGCAACCGCGGCGCCGGAAGTGGCGCCAAGTGCCAGGGCCATCCGCACCGTCTCGAAAAGCACGGGCTGGCCATCTACCGCAGCGCCTGCCAGAGACTCTAGGGACTCGAGTTCCGGCTGACCTCCGCCGGCCGGACAGCGTCACGTCGGCCAGAAAACCCGGTTACCTGACCCTTCGGGCTCGCCGAAGAGGTCACCAGACTGAAGGGCCTGGTCACGGCGCTGCCCTTGGGATCGGCCTCTCAGATGACGGAACCCAACGGACTCCAGCAAGCTCACCCGCAACGCTTCACATCGATCTAGAGCACACCCACAGGTGTGGCGTTAGGCGACCCGAGACGCCGGCCAGCACCAGCCATCCCGGAACAACCAGCCTGACCACTTCGACATCTACTGGGAGGTCACGCCGCACCGCTCGACCAATTCACCGCAGGTCAAAGACCTCGCCTCCGTCCAACGTCGGTGAGTACTTCGGGCGCCGCGACCACTTCGTCAACCTGCACCCAATCTGCTCCCAGTTGCAAGGCCATGCCAATCAACGGCTCCTTACCGCCTTGACCTGCGCACACATCCCTACCAGGCGGCATAGAGCGTCGTCGACTGCTGCGCAGAACCGCAGAGCACTCCGCGGAAACAGGACGCCGCACCCATTGTGACCTGGGCAAACGTGGAACCGCAGGCAGGGGTGGGTGCAGTTGAGCGATGTTCGACTGCGTTGGGCGCAGCTCAACGCCGTTCAGGGCACCCTGTTGCTCCCACTCTGCTCCCGGTCCTGGGTCCCGCGTGGACCCGCGGCGGCGCTGACAGTCTGGGCACACGGCACCCAAAGGGTGTGTGCATTGGGCAAACGTCGTTTGGCCGCCAGCCGGAATGATGGCAAGCCCTTTCCCGATCTGCTTCACAGTGAAGTTCCCCCTGCGGACCGGACACCCTGAGCCCAGACAGCGGTCTGGGGAAGGATGGCCTGGTGCCACGTCCATCGAAGTACCCCGAGCAGTTCCGTAGGGACGCTGTTGATCTGGTCCGCTCGTCGGGCCGGTCGTTGCGTGAGGTCGGTCAGGAACTCGGCGTTAACCACGAGACGCTGCGGAACTGGGTCAACGCCGCGAAGACCGCCGAGTCCGCCGGCAAGGTCCGCGGGGGTGCCGCCAATCCGGTTGACGCCGATGAGCGTGAGGAGCTGCGTCGGTTGCGTAAGCAGGTCGCCGAGTTGCAGGTCGAGAAGGAGATCCTGCGCAAGGCGGCCGCCTATTTTGCCAAGGAGATGGGTCGATGACCCTCCGCTACCGGTTCATCTCCGAACACCGCACCGACTACGGCGTGCAGCGGCTGTGCCGCGTCCTGGCGGTACGACGTCCCGGCTTCTACGAGTGGCTCGCCGCCGGATCGGCCCGCGAGCAGCGCGCCGAGGCCGAGGACCAGCTCGCCGCCGAGATCGCCGCGATCCATGGCGGGCACCGGGGTGCCTACGGCTCTCCGCGGGTGGCCGTCGAGCTGCGCCGACGCGGCCAGCGGGTCAACCGCAAACGGGTCGAGCGGATCATGCGGGAACGCGGCATCGTCGGGATCACCCGCCGCCGACGCCGCAGCCTGACCAAGCAAGACCAGACGGCCGCGCCGGCGCCGGACCTGATCGGACGGGACTTCACCGCCGACGCGCCCGGACAACGCCTCGTCGGTGAAATCACCTACCTACCCACCGCCGAGGGCTGGCTCTACCTGGCCACCACCATCGACCTGCACACCCGCGAAGTCATCGGCCACGCCATGGCCGCCCACATGCGCGCCGAGCTCGTCGCCGACGCCGTCACCCTCGCCCACCGACGCGGCCTGGTCGACCCGAAAGCGATCCTCCACTCTGACCGCGGATCCCAGTACACCTCCACCGAGTTCCGCACCACCCTGACCAGTCTGAACATGCGGCCGTCGATGGGACGGGTCGGCTCTTGCTACGACAACGCCGTCGCCGAGTCGTTCTTCGCGACCCTCAAAGCCGAGATCGGCACCCGCGTGTGGGCCACCCGAGAGCAGGCCCGCCGAGACGTCTTCGCCTACCTCACCTACTACAACCACAAACGTCTACACTCGACACTCAACCACCACACACCCCACGAAATCCGCGCCTGCTACCGTCAGACCCACGCACTCGCGGCATGAAACCCCGGTGACCGGTCCCAGGGTGGAACTTCACAGCCCGGTCCTTCTGGAGCGCCCAAATCCGCTGCCCCATGTCAGCGCAGCGGGATACAGCCACTGGCACCACAGCAGGCCGGGCTTGATGGGACCATCGATCGGTGGACGACGAGCAGGCCGACGTTTTGGCCCGTTGAGGGAACACGGCGGTAGCCCACCTGGTGGGCCGCGCGTTTCAGGGGATACACATCCAAGGCGACAGGCGGTCATTTGGCCCGTAGTCGCCGTCTCGCAGGTTGCCGCATCTCGTGACCGGCTTCCGGGCTGAGGGCGCACTCAACTCGACATGAGCGGGCGCCGCTCGGCTGACGACCGGGACACTCATGGCTGACGTCTTCGGGTGGCCGCGTCTGGTTAGCGCACGAGGGGATGGCAAGCCGCGCGTGATGCAACGACGGATCCTGCACATCGAACCCGACGGCACCATCAGCCATGTCGACTACGACGACGCACAGCCGGTGCTACTGACCCGCTCGTTTCTGGCTGACCCGCAGCGCTACCTGCCCCACCTGTCTCAGGACGACAGCTGACTTGGACGGCCCCAACGGAGTACGCGTCAGCGTGGCGGCGAGGCCTCCTCCAGTGGACGTCCATGGGCTCGGGTCGTGTCAGAGACGGCAACGCCGAGCAGGACCGCGACTGCTGCTGCAGCGACCCCGAGGGGCGGTAGGCCGACCATGATCGGTGCCATGGCCGCGAGGACGAGGATCCCGATCGGCCGCGGCCAGGACACTCGGGCGAAGGCCACGTACTCGAATACTGAGCGCCCGGCGAGGTAGAGCGCAGGCCCTCCGAGGATGGCTCCGACCCAGGCGGGTTTGGCGTCTCCGGATGGATCTATGAGGACGAGTTCGGAGCCGGCTGAGCTGGCGAGGATGCCGGACACCATGAGCAGGTGTGCGAACTCGGCCAAGCGACCGAGCCGGCCGGGGTCGGCGGATGCCGCGATGGCCTCGCCCAGGATTTGGCCGGCACGATAGAAGTAGATCCGCCACAGCAACACCGTGGTGAGGAACGACAAGGTAAGGGCCATCGTTCGTTCAGCCACGATCGGACCGCGGAGAAGACTCGACCCGGAGGTCAGGATCGTCTCACCAAGCGCGACAATGACAAGCTGCCAGTAGCGTTCGGCCAAGTGCTCGCCCGCGACGGCCCACGGGGACACCCGCGAGCGACCCAGCCCCGGTACCGGCCAGCCGAGTCTGGCCCCCAGGTAGTCGATTGCCAGGGCCACCGTCCACAGAGAGTTGCGCGTCACCTCGGGAGCGAAGGCTCCGGCGAGCCACGGTACGGCCGACGCGCCGAACCAGATGAGCGCCAACATGTTGACGCGGCGCAAATTATGACCGCGCACGATGCCTACGAAGAAGAGGGTGCGCCCCACCTGGATCGCGACATAGGTGCTCGCGAAGAGCAGGCCAGTCTCGGCGAGAGCCCCCGAAATCGCGACCGCCAGGAGCAGGCTCCCATACATCGTCGCAACGACAACGAACTGGATCGGCGGCTGGAACGGATCGAATCTGCTGGTCACCCATGCCGTCTGGGTCCAGATCCACCAGAGGGCCAAAAGCAGCAGCAGAGTCTCGCCGTTCTCCGCAAGGGAAGTGGTCAACCGCTCCGCGACGTGACCCCTGGTGTAGTCCAACACCAACTCGTGCACAATCCGGGTGAGCGCGAAGACGTAGACGAGATCGAAGAACAGTTCCAGGAAGGTCGGCCGCTGCGGACTCTCACGCCTGCGCAGCAGATTGGCCACTCTATTCCTCGTCACCCGGCCCGCTCGCTTCGTCGGTTAGTCGCTGAAGCAGTCGTACCACGTTGCCGCGGCGCCCACGGATAAGACGCACCCGCGATGACTAAATAGCCTGACGGCCGACGAGGGCTGCCACTGCGCCCAGTACCGTCCTCTCCCGAAAGGCCGACGGCTGGCTGACCGACGTGCTACGCGGCTTCCGGGCAGGGTCCACAGGCGGCGGGCAACGACTACAGGGCGCGGCAGCACCGGCCGGCCAGGCGGCCGACCTCGCCACGCCACACGCGAGGCCGCAACGGCGGAAGCCGGCGCCGGCGCTGACCGCACAGCAGCGGGCCGCCACTCGAGCGCTCGTCATGTTGATGATCCACGCTCGGCTTGTGCATCACTATCCGAACCTGGCGGCCGGCGTACCGATCCTCGGCATCTGCCGTATCGCGGCCGACGCGGGTAGCGCCATCCTTGCGGCGGGCGCGCGCCGTGGATTGGCGCGCCAGACGGCGTTCGCGGAGCTTGAACAACGGTGGCGTCATGTACCGCCCGAGGTGCCGCCTGAGGCGATCCGCTTCGGCCCGGTCATGCTGCGTCACGCGCGGTACGACGAGCCCCACGACGACGACGTCCCTCGCCACGGCTGTGCCGTCCTCCTCGCCGCAGTGCCAGGCGCAGACCCCGCAGGACCGTGGACTCTCGCCAGTGAGGAGATCACCCGACCGTCGCGGTTCCGGATAACCAGCAGCGCGTTCGACCACGGTCAGCACATCCACCACGACGGCGGGCTTCTCAGCGTCGGCGACGCGCTCGTCGTCCGCTGAACCGCGAACAACTACGTGAACCCGCGCGCCACTATCGGGCTGCGCATGGTCCAGGCGGAACCCACGTATCGCATCGGCGCTGCTCCCGACGGGCGTGACGCCGTTGGCGATAGTACGTTCGGCCTGAGCGGGCGCCGCCCGATCGACGACCGGGAACACCACGGCTGGCACCTTCGGGTGTCCCGAAGAGGTATTCAGCCTGAAGGGCCTGCTCAGGGCGCTCCACGTGGGATCGGTGTCTCGAATGACGGAACTGCGGCGGACTCCAGCAAGCTCACCCGCAACACTCCGCGTCGATCTGCAACCCGCCTTCAGACGTGGCCCTAGGCGAACCGAGACGCCGACCTGTGCCAGCCATCCCGGGAGCAGCAACGCCTGACCACTTCGACCTTTACTGGGAGGTCAAGCCGCACCGCTCGACCGCATCACCGCAGGTCAAAGCTCTCGTCTCTGTCCGGCGTCGGTGAGCACTTCGGGCGCGGAGACCTCTTCGCCAACCTGCACCCAATCTGCTCCCAGTTGCAAGGTCAGGCCAACCAACGGCTCCTTACCGCCTTGACCTGCGCACACCCCCCTGCCAGGTGACATAGAGCGTTGTCGACTACATTGCAGAACCGCGGAGCACTCTGCGGGAAACAGGACGCCGCACCAACTCTGACTTGCGGCAACGTAGAGCCGCAGGCAGGGGTGGGTGCAGTTGAGCGCCGTTCGACGCCGTTGGACGCAGTTCAAGGCTGTTCGGGGCACCCTGCTGCTCCCAACCTGCTCCCCCAACCGGGCTCGCACCGGGCCGCCGTCGGCCGATCGAGTGCTTCGTCGGCACCAGCGCTGGCTCCCGGCAGCCGCATCGGTCGATCGTGGCGCACACTCACGATCGCCGCGCCTTGTCAACGGCAGATGCGCCCATCGATCGGGGTGGAGACCCCCTGGATACACTGCAAGGCCATGCGCTCCGCCGAGATTCTCGACCAGCTCGACACCGCGGCCGCAGATTTCATGTTTCCTGACCTGGGCCACGGCTACTACTACGCGGTCGATGCCCGACTTCACGCCTACCGCGAGGGGCAACGGTGAGCGCTCATCGTTGAGGCATTGGGATACTCCCCCAGGGCCGGCAACCTCATCGACGTCCTTCACCTCTTCGGTAACTGTCTGACCGAGGGCGAACCCGGTTACGGCAACGAGGACTTCCTCAGTCGGATCGACAACTGGGACGAAATCGAGGACGTTGACCAGCCTGAGATTTATCACGGGACATCGATTGTGGTGCGAGGCCGGCGGATCACGGTAGCCGCCGAGCGGGGCGAGGACCTGGTCGACGTGCTTCGCCGGCTCGTCCCGGACCACCGGGAGCTGCTCTTGGCCGAGGAAGTCGAGCTGCGGCGGCGCATCCCGGAGATCATGCGGCTGGATCAGTGGCACCACCCAGACCTTCTCCAAGACACACTTCCCAGTCAGTCAATGACCTTCCGCCAGCTCGCCGGCGTGCTGACGACAGGAGACGTGGGACGATACGCGCCAGACATGCCGCCCAACACGCACTGGTCCAACTGGCCAGAGTCCGGGAACTTGTAGCCCGGGCCGATCACCGCACCGACAGCGGCAGAAGAGGGCGCCGACGGGGCATCGAACTCATCAGATCGACCGTTCTCCGACACTGCCTGAGGGGATGCGCGAGTCGGTAGGGGGACTCGCAGCCACCGTCGGAGCGACACCAGAAGTTGGCATGATGGGCTGGTGACCGAGCCGGTGTTTCGATACCACCCTGATCCCTTTGCCACCGGCTCGGCGGTGCTGATTGAGCACGAATGCAGCGTCTGCGGTCAACTTCGGCAAAATCGCTACCGCGGACCGATCTACGGCAGACAACCCGAGAGTCTTTGCCTGCACTGTATCCACTCCGGTGCGGCTTCCCGGGAACTCGGCGTCGTTGCGGCCGCCACGGATGGCAGCGACATCCTGGAGATGCCTGCCGAGTTCAGCGACGCGGTTGACGTGCCTGATGACGTGCCGCATCACGTCATCGAAGAGATCACTCGCCGGACCCCGGGCTTCACCGGTTGGCAGCAAGAGTCATGGCTCTACCACTGCGGCGATGGCGCGGCTTTCCTCGGCCCGGCCGGCTACCGCGATGTCGAACCTCATCCGGACGCCCTGAACATGCTTCGCGCGAGCCACCGGCAACTCGGCTGGCCACCCGAGGAGACCGAAGAGTTCCTGCACCGGCTCGACCGCGACGGTGAGCCCACCGCTTATCTGTTCAAATGCCTGCACTGCGAGGCTCACCTCGCGTCCTGGGACATCGGTTAACTGCGCCTCAACGCCGAGACGCCGACGCACTCTTCGGCAGATCCGGTCGCCAGCCACAGCGTTCATCGCCGAGGACGCCACCCTGGCGGAGGTCAACCCGCAGGTTCACCCCACGCAACCGCACTTGACACGCAGATCGCCGGGGATTTGGATCCGAATCCCGCTGCAGCTCGGTTGTCCGACCGTCCCCAATGTCGCCCACGACGAGCATGAGCTGCAGCGGCAGTTCCTTGTCGTAGTGGCGGACCTCGACGATGATGCCGCGGTCGCCAACCTGCCAGACGTCGACCTCACAGAACCAGCCGGACAGGTAGTCGAAGAGCAAGCTGCCCGGCTCATCACGCCGCGGATTGCCGAAGACGTACGGCATGAGATCTCTTGGCCGCGGCGCGCCATACAAGATGGTGATGGCCTGCGCGAGGCGATCACGGTCCGCCTTGAACTCGGCGCAACGAGGTTCGTAGATCTCTTCGCGAGTCTGGCAGTCCTCGAAGTCCTCGCTCACCCGCAGGTCGACGTGGTGCACGTCAGCGCCGCCCGGGAACGGCCTCACGAGGAGGTCGTCGAGCACCGCAAGCCATTGATCCACGGCATCGACCTTACGCCGTGACGCTCCTTGGATGACCATCGCGAGTTGGAGCGCGCGGCGCCGGCAGCTAGCCCGCTTCCGCTGGCAGAGCCGCTACGAATGGTGGTCGGCACCGGACAGCCCAGGCACCGCACCCAGCGGCAGATCCGGATACCTGCGAGGTGCGATGTTTCAAGACCGACGGCGGTTGGTTGCGGTGTCTGGGTGTCTCAGGCTAAGCCACCAGGAGCATCAGGCAACGCGAACCAGCGGCCCTCAACCACCTCGCGTAGGTGGCCCTCGCGGGCAAGGTGGATACACGCCTCGACGATGTCCTCATGGTTGTAGCCGTCATCGGCGGCTTCGTCGAGGAACCAACGAATGCGCCATGCGTCGAATGCTTCGACCTCGCGCCCGAGGACGGGATCGGTGACCAGGTCGACGTCGACTTCCCTGCCGTCGGAGTTGACCATGCGGCACCCCGCGCCGTGGACGGTGTACTCGATCCCGCTGCGGGTGAGGCCTTCCCGGGGCAGTTGCCGGCGCGAGCGAACCGCTGTCAGAAGATCCGCGATGTCCGCGACGGGCAGCAAGTCGGCAAGGAGCCGACCACGTATATCTCGCAAATCAGCGGCGAACCGCCGAACGGCAGCAGTCGATGAAGCATCCTGCGGCATGCGTCCAGTATGAGCATCCTGCCCACAGGTGTCAGCATCCCCCTGATCACCCGGCAGCCGCTCATCGACCGGACGGCTTCGCAGCCGCGGTCGGGTTACTCAGCGCGCCGCCGGTCGCTGGCAAAGGTGCGAGTGTCGTCGTTCATATCTCGAAGAGCGTCTCGCGCTGCGCCGGGTCGAGGAGATTCCGTAGCCCGATGATGTTCCGGCGCCATTGCTCTCCTTTCGAGACGTCGTTCCACTCGACGGCCTGCCAGGGAGACGCTGCGAGCACGTTGTCGAGGGCGTCGATCGCTAACTGCTTCAGCGAGCTCGGGAACTGCGGCATAGGCGTGAATGGGCCGTAGATGGGGCAGGTCGCCGCACCCCCAGGGCATTGCGCAGCGATGAGGGCGGCTGCGGCCACGGCCCTCGGGACATGAGACCCGTCGATGTCGTCGTTAGTCGTGACCACGCGGTCGAGCACGCGGTCGACCATCCCGGTGCGTGCGCCCGCCGTTGCGGCGTCCAGGTCGCCGGCGAAGTCTGCAGCGTCATCGTTGTCGAAAGGGACCACGTCCCAGAAGCCCACAACAGCCACCTCCAACAGACACCTTCGCGATCTTCGGCCACTCGGTGCTGGTCGTCAACGCACGGCGTTCGGCGTACCCCTACGGCATCCGAGTCACCTCGCCGCTACGCTGAGTAGCGCAGTGATCGCGGGCGATGAGTATTCAGCGTGGCAAACTCTGCGTGTGGCGGCTGGACAGCCTTACCTCGGGTGGGCGGATGGGCTCGGGCATGTACTCGACCTGATACTCGACGCCGAGTTCGGCTTGGAGCCGAGCGACAAGTTGCTCACCCTGCCGGACGAACACCTCGGCGAACTTGGACGTCCTGCCTGCTTCCGGGTCCGTGACTGCTGCAGACTCTTTGCGCCAAACTGCCTTAGAACCAGGTCCACGGTCGTATAAGTCGCCACAGGCGCCCACGCCAGCGTGCACGCCGAGGATGCAAGAAGATCTCTATGTCTTCCAGCGCGTTGCCGGCAGTCCCCCTGACGTGAGGCCTGGCGCGTACGTGACGGAGTGCGGGGACTACCCGATCTTCGTCGAGTTGACCGTAAACCCTCGCGAGGTGCCCGAGGCAAGTGGCTGCAAGCGCCTGTACCTGGTGGTCAGGGTGATCGAGCAGGGTTAGGTAGAGCTCCTGCGACACCCTCCAGTCGCCGTCGCCGTACAACGCGCATCCGACCATGGCATCCGTGGCCCCGACGATGTCGTTGCGGTCGAGCGCCCTCCTCACATCGGCGGGCGTTGCCGACGGAGGGTTGTGAAAGGTGCGGTGCTCGTGGCCAGCATCTTTGATCATCGCGGCCACCGCGAACATCCGCTTGTTGACAGATGCGGGCGGTCTCGTGGTAGCAGCGTCATCTCCTGGCGGCCGGCTGAACGATGTCCGGGCCGCCGGTGTGCGGCGTCGGGAGGTAGCCGGGGTAGGGCTGCGGCAGTGCCGCCACGCAGGCCGCGGAGCATGCGTTTACCAGCAACGGCAACACGTCGGTGGCAACCAGGCCAGAGACCCAGACTTGGCGAAGCTCACCGTCAACTGGCCCATCGCAGACGCTGCAGGTTCGCACCGCGTCGCAGCCCCACACGTCTGGGTCGAGCGCGGTGAAGTCCGCCTCTACCACCCGGGTCACTGCCCGCAGGCGCGGAAACGGCGGACGGAACTTGAAGTTGCCATAGAGGACGCGCGTGCTCACCGTGCTGTCGGCTAGCTTCGTGCATCTGGTCAGCTCATACGGGTACCAATGCAGCCGGTGGGAGGTGTACGGATCGAAGACCTCAAGGTTGGTCATTGACCCAATCTCGGGCGGGATGCGAACCAGATTCGTGCCGTAGAGCACCAGATGTTTGACGGCGGTCAGCTTCGCGATCGTCGCCGGTAGCGTGACGATCTGCCGCCGCTCAGGCGCAGTCAGCTCCACGAACGGCTTGAACACCGTCCGCTCATCCGCTGCGGCCTCGTCGATCAGCGCCAGCATGTGCCGCCAACCCGCCGCCTCGGTGTCCTGACGGTCTGCGTGGAAGACGACGTTGTTCGGCCGGGTCGCGACCGAGTGGCCGACGCAGCGGCAGTGGTCGCGGGCCGGACCGCCTTCATTGGGTCCGACCGCATCCGCAAAGCGATTGGGAAACAGATGCGGCGTGACTTCGTTCGCGTCCACGCCGAGGACCCTACCGGCACCCATCGGCCGCTTGCGCGCTGTCATCGGCTACTACAGAAAGCGCGACGCGCTCGTGGCTGGGAAGCTCATGCAGTCGGGTGCGAACCACCAGGTCGAGCAGCCTGCCAGTACCGAGCTGGCGCCCGCAGTGACACGGTCATGATCTGCGCAGCCTGATCCGCTGGGAGATGAAGAAGTAGCCGCTACCTGCAACCGCCGTGCACGAAGGGCTGCACAACCCAGTAACGAGCGGCGGCCGCCGGCACCGAGCCGACGGCGAGAACCCACTCATCGCCGAGTGTGCCGATAACGAGGTCGCCGTTCTCGAACCGCAGCAGGAGACCGGCGCAGACCGCGTCGCCGTCCTGGCCGACGATCACCGCGCCGTCAGTGAGCCGGGCGCCGATGAACCCGGACAGCACGTCCGGGCGCTGTGCAGGGCCGACCCTGGTCTCTCCGTACTCGTCCATGTCGTAGGAACGGTACGGATTCTCCTTCGCAAGCAGGAGTTGGTCGCCGCGACCGTGCAGACCGACCGGCATCGCGTTTCCGAAGAACAGCCACGCGTGCAGCAGGCTCTCGGCGTCCGGTTCACGCCGTCCCTCACACCAGTAACGGGCCTCCGTCACGGCCTCGAGCCGCCGGCCCACCATGCTCTTCAGCCACGACGCGACCATCCCAGGATCGCTGAAGCCCACGTACGGCACCGGGTACTCGACGCGCAACGCCTGCCATACAGCGCGGGCAGTGGCCTCGTAGACGTCGCCCACACTGGTGTCGACCTCGGTGACGACAAGATTGGTGACGGCCACCCTCGCCGCCGCGGGGAGTCCACGCAGAGCCCACCGAGCGCCCAGCTCAGCTTCCCGCCGGTGTTCGTCGACCGCAACGGCGGTCACCTCTACGTCGAACCGGCTCGATGCTACGACCTCGACGGTGACCTGGACGAATCGCGAGGAGCGATCCGTCTGCCGCATGAGGCGGAAGGTCGTCACGGCTCCGATGGTTCCAGGCAGGTTCCGGCCTCGGCATGTCGGGGCCGATCAAACCGACACCCCGGCAGACGGTGAAACCCAAGAGAGGGGTTATTCGCGCGAGGTGGCTCACACCCCCGACTGCCACCTGACCAACCCGGCACCATCCGCTTCTCGCCATGAGCGGACGCGCTCCACCGCCTCTGCCGGGGCCAGCGCTGACGCCTTCGGAGCCGCCGAAGAGGTCTCCAGATTGAAGGGCCTGGTCACGGCGCTGCCCGTGGGATCGGCGTCTCAGATGACGGATCCGTGACGGACTCCAGCAGGCTCTCGCGCAATGCTTCACATCGATCTAGAGCAGACCTACAGGCGTGGCGTTCGGCGACCCGAGACACCGGCCGGCGCCAGCCATCCCGGAACAACACGCCTGACCACTTCGACCTCTACTGGGAGGTCACGCCGCACCGCTCGACCGCAAGAGCACAGGTCAACGCCCTCGTCTCTGTCCGGCGTCGGTGAGCACTTCGGGCGAGGCCACGTTATCGTTGTCGATACGGCGCGCGAACGGCACAAGTACCCTGTTCGGATACCGCCCGCGAAGACCACGATGACGCTCGCGCAGCCGATCACCATCCAGGATGAGCCACGGTTCGAGGTCAGTGAGTCCAAGCTCGATGACCCGGATGAACTCCTGGGCGTAGTTAAACCCAGGCGGAAGGTCATCGATTGGCCGCGTGGCGCACCACCCTTTTCCGGCGTCGAGGCGGGTTTCGGTAGTTCGAGGCGTGCGTGGCGTCGATAGCCGGGTGCGGCGTCGCGGCATTTGTGCCGTACCGGCATAAATCAACTTGATCAATGCTTGCCGCCCTTGGGCCGGACCGCCTCCTGCTTCGACGTGCCATCTGCGACGCCGCGCTGGCCGAGGTGAGCGCGTTCGGCCTCGTCCCGGGCGGCGTCCTGGTTCGGCGCAGCAGCTTGGAGGACGTCTTCCTTAATTCCACAGGCCGCGCCCTTATCGACGGACGCGCGGGAGGCGAGTCGTTTGTCCGGCACGGTCACGGGTACCCGCCGGTCCAGCCGACAGGACGATTGGGCAAAGGTAGGGCGTGACCATGGCGGAAGACGAACAGTACGAGCGCGGTCTTGAGGCGCTGCGGCAGGCCGACGGCGGCGCCGGGCAGAGACTCCTGGAAGCCCTCGCCGACGTCTCACCCGACCTCAGCCGTCGCTCCGTCGCCTGGTCCTACGGGGATCTCTACCTCCGGCCCCAGCTCGCGCGCCGGGACCGGGAGCTGCTCACCCTCGGCATCCTGACCGGCCTCGGTGACGCCGAGGCCCAGCTAGAGGTGCACGTCAACGGGGCACTCAACGCGGGCCTGACGCCGTCGGAGATAGTCGAGGCGCTGCTGCAGGCGGTGGTCTACTGCGGCGTGCCGCGGGCCGTCAACGCCACGCTCGTCGCCAAGAAGGTCTTCGCAGAGCGCAACTTACTACCCGTCCGCCCCACCCCGGCCGGATGACCCGGCCGTCGTCGCCCTGTCGGACACACCTGCCGTCACCTCCACCCTCCTGGTTCGACGTGCGACAAGGTGTTGCTTCGTGTGTCGATTTCCGTGTTTGGGCCTGCGGCGCTCTCCGCAGAGCCATGCGAGCGGCGAAGGGCATTCGTCTGATATCTCGCCATCGGGATCAGTCATTGAATGCCGGCAAGATCGGCTGAGCACTCATCGGCCATGAGCGGACACCGCCCGACTGGCAATCGGGCAACGTCAAGGCTGACACCTTCGGGCCCGCCGAAGAGGTCTTCACCCCGAAGCGCCTGGTCAGGGCGTTGCCCGTGGGATCGGAGTCTCAAATGACGGAACCGCGGCCGACCCCAGCAAGCCCTCCACAACGCTTCACATCGACCTACAGCACACCTACAGGCGTGGCGTTAGGCGGCCCGAGACGCCTGCCGGCGCCGGCCATCCCCGGCAGCAGGACGCCTGACCACTTCGACCTCTACCGGGAGGTCACGGCGCACTGCTCGACCGCATCACCGCAAGTCAGAGCCCTCGTCTATGCCCGGCGTCGGTGAGCACTTCGGACGCGATGACCACTTCGCCAACCTGCACCCAATCTGCTCCCAGTTGCAAGGCCAGGCCAACCAACAGCTCCTTACCTCCTTGACCTGCGCACACTCCCCTGCCAGGCGACATAGAGAACCGCCGATCGCAACCCAGAACCGCAGAGCACTCCGGTGTGAAACAGGACGCCGCACCGACTCTGACCTGCTGGAACGTGGAGCCGCAGGCAGGGCTGGGTGCAGTTGAGGAACGTTCGATGCCTTGGACGCAGTTCACGGCCGTTCGGGGCACCCCGCTGCTCCCGACCTGCTCCCCCTAGATCGGGCTCGCACCGGGCGGTGGGCTGTTGGGTGAGGATCTTCGCGTGTCGGTGTTCGAGATGTAGCGAGGTCGCACGACCTGACCGACGCAGTGTGGGCGGCGCTGGAGCCGCTGCCGCCTGTTAGGCGTAGGCCAGGTCGGCGTCCACAAGGACGAAATGACGGCTTCTTCACGGGATCCGGTGGCGGACACGGGTCGGTGCCGACACCGGAAGGGCCTATCCGAGGGTGAAGCGGAAGAAGCGAGGGCGGTAGATGCTCGGGTCACGGTAGTGGTCGCCGTCGGGCGAGACGCGGGTGTCCATGCTGTTGACGTTGTACGACGCGATGAACGTGTCGCCGGAGCTGAACGCCGCGTGCACGTGGGCGTTGTACGAGATGACGTTCGGGTTCCAGTAGCTGCCATATGGTCCGGGTTCGGGCATCCGGTAAACAGGGGTCTTCTGGGTGAACGGACCGTACGGTGAGCAGGACGTCCAGGCGTTGATCTGGCCGCTGAACGCCTGGGTACTGTCCTGGCTGAGCAGCAGGAACTGTCCGCCCCAGGGCGTGACGCTGTATTCGTTGGCGATCCCGGTCAGCAGGTTGCGGGAGTTCTGCTCGCGGAACGTCCAGCCCCACGGCGTGTGGTATTGCCAGGTGCCGGTGGCGAGGTCGCTGCCGTACACGCGTGCGATGCGCATCTGTTTGTTGATCGGGGAGTCGTCCACGCCGTAGACGTAGGTGTAGCCGTCGCCGCTGCGGCTGGCCGGCAGGAGCGCCGAGCCCCAGGCGACGCCGCTGGCCGAGGGTAGCTGTCGGACGCTGACCGGGGTTCGTAGGTTGGACAGGGCGAAGTTCGCCACCACGTTGCGGTTGAACCGCCAGTCCCAGGCGCCGGAGCCGAAGCGCTCGTATTCCTGGTACACCACCTGGAGTTGCCCGCCGGAGAGGTGACCATCACCGACCCAGTACCACTTACCTGGTCCGGAGGGCGGCATCAACGCTCGCGGAGCCCCGGCGGTGCCGCCCTGGTAGGTGGTCAGGGTCCCGCCGCTTTGCACCACGAATGTGTTGTTGACCAGTGGTGCGCTGACTGGTCGGGTGCCGTCGCCGTTGAGCGGTCCCATCCAGGTGTCGGAGAACAGCCAGACGATCCGACCGTCGGGCAGCTTCACCGAGTACGTGGAGTCACCGCCGGTCCAGCCGTCCCGCGTGCTGGCGGCGTACCGGTTGAATGTGCCCTCCGGTTCGACGGTGGTCTCCACGCTGCGCACCGACAGCGGCCGCAGGACGCACGAGCGGCCGGTGAGCGGCAGCGTGGTCTCCACGTAGGTGCTGAACGTCTTCGGGCTGCTGTCCGCGTCGGCGGAGTGGATGCCCAACTCGGTCCAGGTCGTCACCAGGGTGGCGACCATGGGGTAGGCGAAGTCCGGCACGGTGATCAGGCCACCGGCGTCGGGGTAGCGCATCGTCTTGATGCTCGGGTACTTCACCTGCGTGCCAGCGCTGCCAGCCGGCGACCAGATGACCACTGCTGAGCTGCGGTTGGCGTCCTTGCTCGTGTCGATCAACAGTGTCGAGCAGTACCCGCAGCCCGGGTCGCCGGAATTCTGGACGGCCCGGAAGTCGTGGTAGACGGCGCCGCCCTTGCGCAGAATGTCTTGGTACTCCACGTGCGTGCCAGCGGCGGTGGAGTGACTCTTGCGGGCCGGCCTCGCGCCGCCAAGAACGTCGCCGCTCGTCCCACTCAGGGCGGAGATGTTGTCACGCCACAATTTCGTGTCGATATCCGTGTAGCCGTAGCTGCGCCACGCGTCCACCGTCGGGGCGGGGGCGGCGTTCGCCTTGGCCAGCCGATAGTTGGCGATGTGGTAGCCCAGCAGCATGTCCTTGAAGTTCAGGCCATAGCCCTGCGCGGCGTGCCGGATCGCCTCGATCGGCAGATGATCGTGGTCCCGGATGCTTTCCCAGGTCCGCCGCACGAAGACCGGGTCGATCTGCTCAGTGAGATAGGTGGGCAGCAGGAACGCGCCGTACTGCGGGCCGCCTCCCAGGCCACCCCACGAGTTGAGCGCTGAGCCCGGCATGCTGAGCACGTCGTAGACGTTGCGCGCATATAGCTTTTCCTCGCCGGGGATGGGCAGGTACGGCTCCCGGACGTAGGTCTGGTGGGCGGCCCACTCCGCGGTGGCCTCCATCCACCAGTTCATCGAACCGAACTCCTTACCGCGCACCCAGCTGGCGAGGAAATCGAGACTGACGTCAGACTTGTCCCAGTACTGGTACTGCATGACGTGGAACAGCTCATGCCGGGGCAGGTAGTCCCAGTCGGTCTGCCCGTTCGGCACCAGGATGGTGGCCTGCTGATTGAGCCCGAACGGCAACACGAAAGGCGCGTCAATCTCCAACCCGACACCGCCGACGACAGGGATCTCGTCAACGCCGTAGACCAACACCCACGGCTTGCCGTCGCGCACCGGCAGCGGGTAACCCATCTCGCGATACTCGTCGACAGCGATCGCGAGCGAGTTCAGTAGGTGCTGGACGGCCTTGGCCCGGCCGTTGGAATGGTAGTCCGCCGGAATGCCCGGTCGGCCTGCTCCGGCGATGTTGAACAGGATGAGGAACTCGCCGGCGGATGCCCGGCAGCGGTAGGTGACACCGAGATAGTCGAACGGCTCGGCGGCGCAGTCGTCGTAGCCGGCCGCCGCAGGGGCGGCAGCCGGCGCGGCGACGTCCGGCGCGATCATCCTCGCCGCCTCGGGCTCAACGCTCGCCGCCAGCATCGAGAGGTAGGTCAGGTACCGCTGCGGGTCGCGGATGGCACCGGTCTGCCGTAGGTGGGCGGGTACTGCCCGGGGCGAGCGAAGCGCGGTGAGTCCGTACCGCACCGCGTCGTCCCGGGAGAGCTTGCCCCGGTGGTACGCCGAGAGGATCCGTTCGTCCGGTCCGAAGTCGGGCGGAGTGACTGCCTTGTGCGGCGCGATGCTGGGCGGGGCCTCCGCGAACGGCTTCGGCCTCGGAACCGGCGGGGTATTCAGGTCCGGCTCGGGGGTGTGCGGCGCTGGAGCGGTGCCAATGGCACGGCTGGCGGCTCGCGCGGTGTCTGGGTCGGGGGCCGCCTGCGCAGCGCCACTGGTAGACACTGCCCCGGCCAGAACTACCGTCGCTGTGACCAGAGCCAGAATCTTCCTCATCTACCGCCCCTAGCTGGAGATTGTTGGACGTATCGGGTCGCACGTGCAGATTCGCCGGCAGATCACGAGCCCGATCTCCGACGGCGTGTTCGGGATTGCCGGCTACATCGCGACGATGCTGATGCCGATCATGCGTGCGCCGGTCTCGGTACGCGGGCGGTGCGTGCTGCCCGGAGCAAACACCACGTAACTGCCCGGCCCCAGGCGGTGGCCACGATCGATGAACTCACCCGACACCACGTAGTAGCGCTCCTCGCCCTCGTGCACGTCCACCTCTGGCCACTCCGTTCCCGGAGCGAAGTCGTACATCCAGCCACGGGCCCGCTCGGTCGCCGGCAGGCGTCGCCGGACGATGCCGGGGACGACCTCGACGGGTTCTACCTCATCGACCTGCAGGATCTGCACATCATCGGATGCATTCGTCATGCAGTCATGATCGTCGTGTTCGCGCCGCACCGGCCAGTGTCTGCAATGACGTTGTCAGGTACATTCCTGCCATGATCATTCATCGGGTGGTCGCCCTGGTCCTGCCGCCGCAGTCCACCTTCGAACTCGCCTGTGTCGCTGAGGTGTTCGGGGTGCGGCGCCCCGGTCTACCGGTCAACTACCGGTTCGACGTGTGTGCCGAGCAACCGGGCATCGTGCCCACCATGGCCGGTTACGACATGGCGGTCACCAGTGGGTTGCACGCGCTCGAGACCGCGGACACTGTGGTGATTCCGGGTTGGCAACGCCGCGAGCAGCCCGCGCCGTCCGCCGTGATCGATGCGCTGCGGCGCGCCCACAGGCGCGGCGCCCGCATCGTCGCCATCTGCTCCGGCGCCTTTCTGCTCGCCCACACCGGGCTGCTCGATCAGCGCAGGGCGACCACTCACTGGCGAATGGCCGCCGAGTTCGCCGCCCGGTTTCAGGGCGTGCACGTCGAAGCCGACAGTCTGTACATCGACCTCGGCGACGTCGCGACAAGCGCAGGCACCGCGGCCGGCATCGACCTGTGCCTGCACCTGGTCCGCAATGACCACGGCGCCGCTCACGCCAACCAGATCGCCCGGCACATGGTCATGCCGCCGCACCGCGAGGGCGGGCAGCTGCAGTACGCCGCAGCATCCCTGACCGCGCACACTCCGGTGTCCTTGGCCCCCGTCCTCGATTGGGCCGCAGAGAGACTGCACGAGCCGCTCACCGTCAACGACCTCGCCGCACAGGCCAGAATGTCCCCGCGCACACTCGCCCGCAGATTCACCGCGCAACTGGGTATCAGCCCAGGACAGTGGCTGCTCCAGCACCGCATCACGGCCGCGCGAGCGCTGTTGGAGGAGACCGATCTGCCGGTCGAGACAATCGCGACCAGAGTCGGCCTGTCCACGGCCACCAACCTGCGCCGCCGTTTCCGCACCACGGTGAACACCACACCAACCGCCTACCGCCGCTCCTTCGGCCGCGGCGCGAGCACGTAGACCGCACGCCACGACTCCGAGCCAGAGCCGCCTCGCTGGCAACTCCGCAGCGGGCGGCCCATCACCGGCGATCAGGCGGTTGGGTGCGAGAGCATCAGGGCAATCGCTGGTCCGAACGCGACGCTGAGCAGGTAGGCGAGGTTGAACAGACCCAGGGCTTCGGCCCGGTGGGAGGCGGATACGACGCCGGTCGCATGCAGTGCGAGTACGCCTTGGCCGGTCGAGGCGGACAGGGAGGCGAGCGTCATCGCCGCTAGCAGCAGCGGTACGGCGGTGGTCGCCGCTAGCAGCGGCACGGCGGCGGTGGTGGTCGCCGCTAACAGCGGCGCGGCGGCGCCGGTGGCGAGCAACGCGGCGACCGCGACGCGGCGTGACACCCGCACGGACGCCGCGACCAGGAACGCGGAGCAGAAGCCGCCGAGCAGGTACGGCGCCAGCAGCACGATCCCGCTGCGGGTGCTGTCCCATCCCGCGTGTTGTCGCAGCAGGGTCGGCGCGGCGTAGAGCAGGGCGAAGTTCAGCACTCCCAGGGCGAAGGCCAGCGCGGACGCCGCGAGGAAGCGGCCGTTGCGTGCCACCGCCGCAGGCAGGAAGCCGTCCGGACGGGCGTTGATCCAGGTCACCAGTAGGAGCAGCAGCGCGGCGGTGGCCGGGGCGGCTACCAGCGGTCGGTGTGGAATGAGGACGGCTGCGGTGACCAGCATGGCCAGGAGAGCCATGCCGATGGGATCGAACGATGCCGGCACCGCGTCCGGCGCGGTGGTGCCGCGGCGTGCCGCCGGCACGGCGAGCACCGCCAGCAGCGGCAACGCCAGCGCCGCCTGCCACGAGGAGATGTCGGCAACCAGTGCGCCGGTCAGCGGGCCGGTGGCCCCGACGACCGCCAGCGATGCGGCGACCACCCCCATCTGTCGGGCCGAGTCGGCCAGTTTCATCGCCGTCACGGTGAGGCCAGCGGACCCCAGTGCCTGCACCGCCGCGCCTGCCATCATCGCCGGCATGCTCGGCACCAGCACGAGGACGAGCGTCCCCGTGACCAACAGCGCGGCCGAGACGGTCAGGACCGCTCGTACGCCGCGACGGGCCAGCAGCGCCGCCAACAGCGGCGTTCCCAACGCGATCCCCCAGCCGAAGGCGGTGACGCCAGCGGCCGCGCCCTTTTCCCCGGTACCCAGTGTGTGCGCCAGGTCGTCGAGGAGCAGGGCCGGTGCGGCAATCCCGTACGACAGCGGGCCGGCCAGCAGGGCGAGCCAGGGTGTGGCCACCCGCCCTGGGGCGACCTGCCGGTGGCCGTGGGCAGCTCGGCGCGGCTGTGGACGATCCATGTCATTCCTCCGGTGTCGGCTCGGTTCAGCCTGGCCGGGGTTACTTACCGTCAACTGACGGCCGACTGGCGCCGCGTTCCGCTGAGCACGTTCGTGGGGCGGGGACAGCTGACTGGCTAGTGTGAAGCGGTGAGGTTCGGGGTGCTGGGCGAGATCGCCGTGTGGACGTCGGACGGCGAACCTGTCACCGTGCCCGGCCTGAAGGTCCGTGGTCTGCTGGCTGACCTGCTGGTTCACGAGGGGCGCCCGGTGACCGCCGACCGGCTGATCGAGGATCTCTGGGGTGCGGAGGCGCCGGGCAACGCGCTCGGGGCACTGCAGACCAAGGTGTCGCAGCTGCGCCGTGCGCTGGGGACGGTTGAAGCGGGTGGCCGTGCGCTGGTGGAGTCCGGTGACGCCGGCTACCGGCTGCGGACGTCGCCGGAATCGGTCGACGCCGGTCGCTTCGCCGCCCTGGTGGTACGAGCGGGCACGCACCGGGAGCCAGCCGGGCGGGCGGCCGCGCTGACCGAGGCCCTGTCGCTGTGGCGCGGTTCCCCGTACGCCGACTTCGGTGACGAGCGGTTCGTGCGCCAGGCGGCCGAGCGGCTCAACGACCAGCGCCTGGCCGCGCTGGAGGAGTTGGCCGAGGCCCGGCTTGAGCTTGGTGAGCACCACCTGCTCGCCGGTGAGCTGGGTGACCTGGTCGCCCGCCACCCGTGGCGTGAACGACTCCGGGCCGCGCACCTGCGCGCCCTGTACGGCTCGGGACGCCAGCATGAGGCACTGTCCGCCTACGAGCGGTTCCGCCGGCGGGTACGCGACGAACTTGGTATCGATCCGGGCCAGGAGTTGGCCGAGCTGCACCGCTCGATCCTGCGACAGGACCCCGCCCTGCAACCGCCGGCACCGCCGTCGACTCCGGGCCGAAGCAACCTACCGGCACCGCTGTCACCCGGCCCGTACGGCGGATTGATCGGGCGCGACGCGGCCGTTGCGGCGGTACGGGAGCGGCTGACCACCGAGCGGCTGGTGACCCTCACGGGTCTGGGTGGGGTGGGGAAAAGCAGGTTGGCGCTCGAGGCCGCTCGCGTGCTGGCCGACACGTTCCCCGCGGGAGTGTGGCTCGTCGAGCTGGCTGGCCTGCCGCAGTGCGACGACGAGGCGACCTGCACCGAGGTCGTCGACATGGTGGCGGCGACTCTGGAGATCCGGGACGACAGTCCGCCCGGCCTGCCCGGTGAGCGACCACGCGAGCCGATGGACCGGCTGGTCGCCGCGCTACGGGATCGTCGGATGCTGTTGCTGCTCGACAACTGCGAACACGTGGTGGCGCCGATCGCCCAACTGACCGAGAAACTTCTCGGCGCCGCGGCCAACCTGCGCATCCTGGCGACGAGCCGCGAACCGCTCGGGATCCCCGGCGAGGTCGTCCATCCGGTGCCGCCGCTGGCCCTGCCGGAGCCCGGGGACACCGCGGAGCAGATCGCCGAGACCTCGGCGGTGCGGCTCTTCGTGGCTCGTGCCCGCGCCACCGATCCGGGGTTCACCATCGATGAGGGGAACACGGACACGATCGCCACCATCTGTCGGCGTCTGGACGGCGTACCGCTGGCGCTGGAACTGGCCGCGTCCCGTCTGCCCGTTCTCGACCCGAGCGAGCTGGCGGCGCGGCTCGACGACCGCTTCCGACTGTTGTCCTCCGGCCGGCGCACCGCGCCGCCGCGTCAGCAGGGGCTCCGCGCGATGGTCGACTGGAGCTGGGAGTTGCTGTCGCCTCCCGAACGCGCAGTGCTGCGCAGGCTGGCGGTCTTCGCCGACGGTGCCACCCTGGCCGCCGCCGAGCAGGTATGCCCGGGTGGGCAGGTGGAACCGGATGCGGTCCTCGATGTGCTGGCACGCCTGATCGACCGATCGCTGGTCATGGTGCGGCACGGTGAGAGCCCGCGACGCTATCGGCTGTCGGAGACGGTGGCTGCCTACGGTCTCGAACAGCTCGACAGCGCCGGCGAACTGCCCGCGACGCGTCGCCGGTACACCGCGTGTTTCGCCCGTCTCGCCGAGCAGGCCGCCGGGCGGCTACGCGGTCATGATCAGAGTCGCGCGCTCGGTGAACTCGACGCCGAGAACGCGAACCTCCGGGCGGCGCTCGACGTCGCCGCCACCGACGGCCAGGCCCGCGTGGGCCTGGCGCTCGCCACCTCGTTGTCCTGGTACCGGCTGCTCCGGGGTCGGTTCGGAGAGCTGCGCCGGTCACTGCGAACGGCGCTGGATATCGTCGCGAGGAGCGAGGACGACGTCGCACCGGGCGCCCTGCGGCGACATGCGGACATGTGGCTGACCGCCCTCGCCACCCGGGACGGTGACCCGACCGCTCCCCGGCAGCGGATCCTGGAGAGCTACCAGGACGCCGACGGGCCGGAGAAGGCGTTCGCGCAGTGGTTGTTCGCCTTCATGATGCTCGGCTCCGGCGATCCGGGCGAGGCCGCCGTCCTGGTCGACGCGGCGCTGGCGGCGTTCCGCGCCAACGGGGACCGGTGGGGCATCGCTGCCGCCTGCGCCACCCGAGCGGACCTCGCGCTCGTCCTCCGCAGCGACCTGCCCGCCGCGCAGCGTGACTGCGAGACCAGCCGGTCGCTGTTCGGACAACTGGGCGACCGCTGGGGACAGGTGCATCCGACGAGCCTGTTGGGAACCCTGGCCGAGATTCACGGCGACTACGATCGGGCCGCCGCGCACTACCGGGAGGCGCTGCGCATCGCCGAACACCTGCGGCTGTGGACGTCGGTGCCCCGGCAGTTGGCAAGCATCGGCCGGCTCGCCATATTGAGCGGCGACCTCGATGAGGCCACCGTCAATCACGACCGCGCGCTTCAGGTGGCGCGGGAACAGTCGAGCCGCTCCGCCGCCGCCTTCGCCGGCACGGGCCTGGCGATGATCGCGCGACGGCGGGGCGACCTCGACGCCGCCGAGACCCAGCTGCATGACCTGCTCGACTGGAACCGCCGCGCCGGCTACCTGCCAGGCTGCGCGCTCGCGCTGGCCGAGTTGGGGTTCATCGCGGAGCACCGTGGTGATGCTGCCCTCGCCGAGCGCCGCCACAGTGAATCCCTCGACGCGGCGCGTGCCACCGGAGATCCCCGGGCGGTCGCACTGGCCCTGGAGGGCCTGGCCGGGGCCACCAGCCTCGGCGGTGACCATCGCTGCGCCGCGCGCCTGCTCAACGCGGCTCGGACGCTGCGTGAGGCCGCCGGAGCGCCGCTGCCTCCCGGCGAGCAGCATGACGTCCAGCGCGTCACCTCCCGCCTGCGAGAGGCGCTGGGCAGCGAGGAACTCGCTGTCGAGATGAGCCGCACCGCACCGCTCGACCTCGACGGACAGGCGCTCAGCGGCGTCGGTCAGGAGATGGTCAGCGAACGGTAAGCCCGCTCGGCACGGTTGACCGAGAACCGAGCCGACCCAGGGGGTAACCGTGCAGACCGACGCCAGGATCGCCGTCATCTACTACTCCGCCACCGGCACCGTGCACCGGCTCGCGCAGGCATTCGTCGACGGAGCCGCCGACGCCGGGGCGGAGGTCCGCCTGCGCCGGGTGGCAGAGCTGGCGCCGGAGCAGGTGGTCGATGCCAAACCGCGGTGGCGAGCCCACCTCGACGCCACGGCCGACATCCCGCTCGCCACCCTGGACGACCTTCGGTGGGCCAACGGGTACGCCTTCGGCACGCCGACCCGTTTCGGGAACGTCTGCGCCCAGCTGCGCCAGTTCCTCGACACCACGAGTGCCCCGTGGCAGGCGGAGGAGTTGGCGGATAAGCCGGCGACCGGCTTCACCGCCACGTACGAGGAACACGGCGGCCAGGAGGCGACCTTGCTCAGCCTCTACCAGACCTTCCACCACTGGGGGGCGATCACCCTGCCCACGGGCTACCTGAACTACGACACCGCCCACGCCGCTGGCGGAAACCCGTACGGCGTCAGCCAGGTGGAGAGCCGCGCCAGCCGGGATCCCGAGTACGCCAAAGCCGTTCTCCGGACGGCCTGCTTTCAGGGCGCGCGCCTCACCCGCGTGGCAGCCGCTGTCGCCGCCGCCCGTGCGGACAGCCAGCGCGGGTAGCAACGCGGTGCCGGGAGCGGCACTGGTGCGCTCGGGCCCGATCTTCGCCACCTGACCCACCTGGACCACCCCAAGTGAATGACGAAAGGACATCATGCTGACAACGACAACCGATGGTCTGACTGACCGGGCCAGCCAGGTCACCGTGCTCGGTCTCGGCGACATGGGATCGGCGATCGCCAGGACGTTCATCAGCCGCGGATATCGCACGACGGTCTGGAACCGGACCGCGAGCAAGGCCCTGCCGTTGGTCGACAGTGGCGCTACGGCGGCCCCGACGGCCGCTGAGGCGGTGGCCGCGAGCCGGCTCGTCGTGGTGTGCCTGCTCGATAGCACGGCGGTCGACGAGGTGCTCGGTGCCGTGGACGCCGCAGCCGCAGGCACGGTGCTGGTGAACCTGACCAGCGGCTCTCCTCAGCAGGCACGCGCGAATGAGCGCTGGGCGAATGAGCGCGGCGCCGCGTACCTCGATGGCAAAATCATGGGAGACCCGCCGTACGTCGGTACGCCAAACGTCATGTTCCCGTTCAGCGGTTCCCGCAGCGCATTCGAGGCGCACGGGCCGATGCTGCGGGAGTTGGGCACTGTCGTCTACCACGGGGAAGACGCCGGTTCGGCCGCCGTGGAGTTCATGGCGCAGGTCGCGATGGGCTACGAGATTCTTATCGGGTTCCTGCACACGCTCAGGCTGGTCCAGGCGGAGGGCGCCGACGTGGCGGATTTCGCCGAGCGTGCCGCAAGTTCCGTGGCCTCGCTGTCACCGCTGTTGACCTCAATCGGCAACGCGGTCAGGACCGGCGACTATCCACCGGATCTCGGTGCGCTCAATGTCCAGGCCGCGCTGATGGACGACCTGATCAGCCACCGGGAATCCATCGGCGTGGACGTTGTGCGGATGCGAGAGGTCAAGGATCTGATGGATCGCAGGATCGCTGACGGTTTCGGCGCTCAGGGATTCTCGAGCTTGTTCGAGCTGTTGGCGAAGTCATGATCGCGGTTGCCCGGTAAGCCGACAGCAGCGCAGGATCCCACCACGAGACCCGAACCGCCGCACGTGGCTTCCGATGAAGATGTGACAAGCGGGTGTCGAGAACGGGGCGCGCCGCGCCAGTCCGCCGTGGCAGCAAATTCAGGGATGTAGGGGCCTCACACGCGACGGATGCCCCTACATCCTTGAAGGTGTGCGGATCTTGGCGGTGCGCTGCACCGCGCCCGTGCTCCAGGACCCGGACGCGGTGCTGGCGGGGCGAGACCTGCCGAACCTCCCGACGGACCTCGGCCCCCGGGTCCAACCAGGTCTGCCTGGCCTGGCTTGAGGGCAACCGTGCGGCAGGCCCAGTCGTAGTGCCAGTTGATGAGGCCGGTCTCGTTCACCGTGGCGATGGCACGGCCTCTGGTGTCGGGCACAGTGGATCGGGCGCCGTTTGGCCGGCGGAGGCTCTGACACTGAGCCCTTTCCATCCCGGTGGTGCTGGTCAGGAGAGACATACGAGCGAGGCAGGACAGGGGGTCGACATGAGGGGAGGCTCCGGTAGGACCTTGGCGGTTTCCACTGCCGCGGACAACGCGCGCAGGCTCGCGCTGGAGCTGCCGCCCGTGGCACCGACATATGTCCAGGTTCGACAGGACCGATGATTGCGCGCCGCGGAGTAAGGCAGAAGACCCTCTCAGTTGGGCCGACCAGGGTCGTGCCGAGGTTCGGTTGTGCCGTGACCGCCCTACCGGGCTGACGTCGCCGTTCTGCCGCGAGCGAACCCGCTTGTCTTGTTGCGGCGCGCTGCGGAGGATCGGTGGATGGATCTCCTCACCGCGGAACGGCAACTCCAAGCCGCCCAGCGCGCCGCCGACGTCGAGTCCCTCGACGCGTTACTGCACCCGCAGGTCGTGGGTGCCGGACCGGACGGCACGGTCTTTACGAAGGAAGACGACGTGGAGAGCTACCGCTCCGGTGCACTGCGAATCACCAGCCTGGTGGAGGAGTCACTCGACGTCCAGGAAGACGGTCAGACTGGGGTGACTTGCATGGTCGCTGCGGTGGATGCCGTTCAGGGCGGTGCCGCTGTGTCCGCGCGGTTGCGCTACACCCGACTTTGGGTGCGTGAGGACGGCAACTGGCGGGTGTTGGCCGCCACCTTCGTCCCGGTCTAGCGGTCAGTGCCGCGATCACCGTCGTGCTCGTTGGCGCCCTCTTCCTGGTCATCACCGTGGTGTACCGCCTCATGAAGGGGCGCCGACCGTCAGTGACACCGAGGCAGTCCCGTCCGGGCACCAGAAGAAGAGGTGCTAGGCGGCTCCGTTGTTCGGGAAGGTCTCGCGCAGTGTCGGGTCCGGCGATCGGCCCGTCGTCGGCTCGATGAACAGCTCGGCGAGGTGGGTCGGGTTGACGCCCGACTCCTTGCGGCTGAGTGTCTGCAGCGCGCCGCTCGCTACGGTGCCCCCGGCGATCTTGGTTTGCAGATTTGCTGTTTGTCACCGGCCGCAGGTGGGAAATCCGCGAATCAGAGGCGCCGCTCCGGCGGCTCGATCTGGCAGTCGTTGATGCTTGCCTCGCGGACCGCCATCAGCCCGTCCGGGGCGAACTGCCACAGCTCGTTGCCGTGGCTGCGCCACCACTGTCCGTCTGCGTCGCGGCTTTCGTACTCGAACCGCACCGCGATTCTGTCGTCGGTCCAGGCCCAGAGCTGCTTCAACGGCACCAGGTAGATCGCCGGGACCGGCCCGTCCGCACCGGGTAGCAGCTCGCGGACGACGCCTTCCTCACCAACCAGGTCGTCCAGGCAGCGGACTGTCAGCTCGGCCGGGTCTGTCAAGTTAGCGGGACAGCCCCGCCGGGGTGCGAAAGGTCCGCCGGTAGGCGGTCGGTGGTACGCCGACGGTCCTGGCGAAATGGGCGCGCAGACTGGCCGGTGTGCCGAAGCCGCACCGGCTGGAGATCCGGTCGACGGGTAGGTCGCTGGTTTCCAGTAGTTGTTGCGCCTGCCGGATGCGTTGCTCCAGCAGCCACCGCAGGGGTGAGGTGTTCAGGGTGGTGGCGAACCGTCGTTCGAGGGTGCGCACGCTGACCTGGGCCCGGGTGGCGAGGTCGGTGGTGGTGAGCGGTTCGTGCAGGTTGTTGGTGGCCCAGTCGAGCAACTTGCCGAGCCAGTCGTCGCTGACCTTGGCCGGCGGGAGCCGGTGGTACTGGGCCTGCCCGCCGTCGCGGTGCGGCGGGATGACCAGGCGGCGGGCGAGTTCGGCGGCGACGGCGGCGCCGTGGTCAGTGCGAACCAGGTGCAGGCAGGCGTCGATGCCGGCGGCGGTGCCGGCCGAGGTGACGACGTTGTGGTCGTCGACGTACAGCACGGAGGGGTCCACGCGCACGGCGGGATAGCGGCGGGCCAGCTCGTCGGCATGCATCCAGTGGGTGGTGGCGCGCCTGCCGTCCAACACGCCGGCCGCGGCGAGCAGGAACGCGCCGGAGCAGATCGACAGGATCCGGGTACCGCGCTCGTATGCGGCGCGTACGACGGCGACCTGGTCGGGCGGCGGCTGTTCGTGGATGTTCGTGCAGGCCGGGACGATGAGCGTGTCCGCCCGGTCCAGGACGTCATAGGTGTCGCTTCCGGTCAGGGTGAACCCCGCCGCGAGGGCGACCGGACCAGCACCGATACCTACGACGGAGAACCGGTACCACGGTGAGACGAGGTCGGACCGGTCGATGCCGAACACCTCACACGGCACCGCCGCCTCGAAGATCGGCATTCCCGCCGACACCACCATGACGACGTGATGGACCTCTGATCGCATGACGAAAATCTAGCGGGTGCTGTCGTTCACGGCACTCACCCCGCTCCGGTGCCGCCCGGCACAGTTGTCGTTGGTGTTCATCCGCGCCGACGTCATTCTCACCGCATCCAATTTCCTTGTCGCCGCGTCGAAGGGCGATTGACAGGCCCACACCCGAAAGGAACGTCGATGACCCAGAACCAGACCGCCCCGCACCCCTGAGCCAGGTCACCGCCACGCCAGCAGCGGAACCGCAGGAGGCCAACACCCATTTCCGTGGAAAGCTGTCCTTCGAGGCGGACCCGGCCGACGTCGCTAACGCGATCAGCGCCGGCACCATGGACTTCACCATCGTCGACTGCCGCCCCACCGGCAACTACGCCAAGACCCACCTTCCTGGTGCGGTCAGCCTGCCCTGGGCGGACATCACCGAGGAGACGGCCGCCGGGCTGCCGCCCGGCCTGTTAGTCACCTACTGCTGGGGCCCGTCCTGCAACGCGGCGACCAAGGGCGCCGAGCGGCTGAGCCGCTACGGGCGGCAGGTCAAGGAGATGATCGGTGGCCTCGAGTACTGGGTCAGGGAGGGCCACCCGACCGAGGGGCGGCGACCAGTCGTACGCGGCGAGGAGAAGCCGTTGGACTGGGGCTTGATCGTATGAATCCGCTGGCATCCACCGGCGACGAACGGTCGCGGGGTGGCTCGGACCCCGGCCCCGTATATCTGGTCACCAGCGCCGACCAGCCCGAACTCGGTGCCGATGACCAGTTACTGCACCAGGCATTGCTCGCCGTCGGCGTACCGGTCACGGTGGCCGTCTGGACCGATCCCGACGTGGCCTGGCACAGCGCCACCGCGTGCGTCATCCGCTCGGTCTGGGACTACCATCTGCATCCGGAACGGTTCATCCGCTGGCTGGACCAGGCCAGCAAGGTAACCACCGTGCTGAACCCGCCGCGCCTGGTGACTTGGAATCTGCACAAGCGGTACCTGATCGGGCTCGCCGCGGCGGGCATCCCCACCGTCGAGACCGTCTGGATCACACCGGGCAGCAATGCCGACGTGCGCCAACTGCTCGACGACATGGGTTGGGAAACGGCTCTGCTCAAACCCGCAGTGTCCGCCTCGGCCTGGCTGACCGGCAAGGTCGGGTGCGGTGGCGCCGAGGGGCAGCGGCTGCTCGGGCAGATCCTGGGGCATTGCGACGCGATGCTGCAGCCGTACCTGGCAAGCGTCGACCGGGACGGGGAGGTTTCCGTCATCGTCATCGACGGGGCGGTCCGCCATGGGGTCCGGCGGCAGTCGGCCCTGACCGGGGGTATCGAGGCCACCCGGCAAGGAAGCCCACACGAACTCACCCCCGAGGAACGGTCCCTCGCCGAGCGGATTGTCGGCCTGTTGCCGGAACAGCCGCTGTACGCCCGGGTCGACCTGCTCCGGGACGACGCCGACCGGCTGCTGCTCGGGGAGCTGGAGCTGGTCGAGCCGGTTCTCTATCTCCGGCATGACCACCGGACACTCGACGAACTGACGACAGCGATACGCCGGCACGCCTGCCACCAAACGGCCGGGCCGGCACCGACATTCGGCACGAGAGCACCACTGGGAGCACACGCATGAGCATGCACACCATCGTCCCGATCGAGATTCCGGACGCCACCCGCGAACCGGCCGCGTACGTACAAGCCTTGATCGCCACCCTGGGCGACCGGGATCCGATCGAGGTGTACGCGGCCACCCCGACCATCGCCGCGGGGGTCTGCGACGGGTTACCCGATGCTCAATGGCATGTTCCGCTCGCCGACGGCGAGTGGTCGGCCGCTCAGATCATCGGGCACCTGTTCGACGTCGACATCGTCTACGGGTTCCGCTGGCGGCTGGTGCTCACCGAGGACAAGCCGACGTACCCCGGGTACAACGAGAAGCGCTGGTCGCAGCTGCCCCGACCGGACGTCACCGGGCTGCTGGCCGCGTGGTCCGGGATCCGTGCCGCGAACGCAGCCCTGCTCCGCGGCATCCCGGCCGCCGAAGGTCAGCGCTGGGGCACCCATGGTGAGCAGGGCGACGAACAGTTCGATCTCATGGTCGACAAGATCGCCGGCCACGATCTCGCCCATCTCAACCAGCTCGCCAGAACCGTCGCTGTCGCCCACGGGATGACAGCCTGTGAGGTTCCACCTGCGGACCGGACACCCTGAGCCCAGACAGTGAGATGCTTCTATAGCTGTCAAGTGGTGCTGGTAGCTGGTTGGGCGCTGTTGAGGGTTCGGAAGAGTTGCCTGCTGATGTAGCGCTTGAGGTTGCGCATGACCTCGCGTTTGGTGCGGCCTTCGGCGGTGCGGCGGGCGACGTAGTCGCGGGTGCGGGAGTCGTGGCCCATACGGACCAGTGCGACGGTGTAGAGGGCTCGGTTGAGGCGTCGGTCGCCGCTGCGGTTGAGTCGGTGTCGTGTGGTGTTGCCGGATGACGCCGGTAGCGGTGATGCGCCGGCAAGGGCGGCGAACGCGGCTTCCGAGCGGATGCGTCCGGGATGCGACCAGGCCAGCAGGACCGTCGCGGCGACGACTGGGCCGACGCCGGGTAGGTCAAGTAGCTGCGGCGCCTGCTGAGAGACAGCTGCTTGCAGGGCGGCGTGGTTGGCAGCGAGTTCAGTGTCGAGGGCGCGGATGCGCCGGGCCAGGCGGATGGCCTCGGTTCGGCAGACGGTCAGGGTCGGATCTTCGCCGCGGGTACGCCAAGCCGCGATGGTGGTGATGGTCGTCGTGGTCAGGGCGCGGCGGGCGTCGACGTCGAGGTCGACGGTGCGTAGCAGCGCGGTCAGCGCGTTGACCGCGCGGGTGCGTTCACCGCTCATCTGTTCCCGGGCGACGGTCAAGACCCGCAAGATGGAGTTGGCACCGTTCGTGCGGGGCCAGCGCAACTGGTTGACGTCCAGGCCACGTGCTGCTTGGGCCATCGCGACGGCGTCCAGCGCATCGCTCTTGCCGCGGCCGCGCCGGCTGATGGCCGCGACGTCGGGTGCTTCGGCGACGACCAGGCCGGCTGCGATGAGCTGCTTGGTGAAGACGGCGCCGTAGGAACCGGCGCCGTCGATGACGATCAGTGCCGGATCTTGCCCGGACAGGTCAGCTTCGATGACCGGGCCTACCTACGTATTCGCCCCTGACCCAGCCGGGATCAGGTCGAGCAACGGCAGCCAAGCCCATCGCCGAAAGTGCCACCTAGATCCGGACAACCAACCTCGATCTCGTCCGGGCGCACCTGGAACGACCGCAGCTCAGCACTCGCCACCAGGTGCCACTTCAAGCCGGACGGGACAGCCAGGCTTGAGTCATCGTCAACAACAGATCCGGGCCGCGATACGGCAGTGGGTCGAGCGCCATGGGTATCCACCGACGGTGCGGGAGATCGGCGCTCGAGCCCTCCCGCGGACCGCACGGCCACCTGCACCCTCGGCATCCTGTGCACGACCTTGGCCGGTGGGGGTACCGGCGGCACCTAACTGTCGCGGCTACAGCCGTTCGAAGCTCTCCATGCCGGCGAGTTCGAGGACCTCGGTCCGGGTCGTCGGGCATTCCTGCCGGGTCTGGTCGTCAATCTGACGGCCGGTCGGGACAGCACCCTGCTTCTCGTACCAGGAATAGAGGTTCACGGTGAGGTTGGCCATCACGCCCGTTTCGGACCCGATTTCCCTCAGCGTCGGCAACTGCTCGTCCAGGTAGGCACACACCTTCTCCGCCGACACCGGCGTCGAGCCACCGGCCGGACCGGATCCGACGGCGCTGGACGCGGCGTCGGCAGCTGCCGGATTGCCCGGCGACGCTGCGCCGGAGGGCTCGGGCTCGTTGGCGTCGGCACATGCCGTCAGGGTGAGCACAAGACAGACGGTCGGCGCGAGCATTCGGATCGTTCTCATCAGTTCTCGTCCTGACGTGGGTGTCGGTGGCGGATGGCCGGTGGGCCGGCCGTGGCGGACGGCGCTTCAGCCGCGGCTGCGATCGCGGCGACGAGCCAGAGGCCGGCGGGCAGTCGGTAGCCGACGCCAGGCTCACGAAACCGATCGAGCAGCCGGGCCGCCCCCGCCCGGGCCGAAGCCTGCCCAGCAAGAGGAGCCGCCCGGTACGCGGCACCGGCGGGACCGACCTCGATAAGCCATTCGGCCACCACGTCGGCGTCGTCCGGAGCGTTCATGGTGACGTCGCAGGGTGTGATCGTGACTGCGGTCAAGCCGGCGACGGTGAGGACCCGGGTGAGCCGCGCCGGATCGGCGAAGGAGAACGGACCGGGCTCTTCATCCACTGGTAGACGTGGCAACGGCCCGAGGTACGGCGCTGCGCCGAGCATCGCCGCGAACAGCCACGGGTTGACGCTGCCATCGCGGAAGACGGTCGCGGCGAGGCGCCCTCCCGGGCGTAGTGATCGCCGGATCGTGGTGCAGCCGGCGACCGGATCGGCCAACAGCATCAGGGTCATTCGCGAGAAAGCCGCGTCGAACGGTGCTCCCGGCACGACATCGAGAGTCTCGATGTCGGCGAGGTGGAACTGGATGCCCGGGTACCGGTCGGTGGGGAACCGTTGCCGGGCGGCGGTCACCATCGCCTCGGCGATGTCGACACCGACCGCCGCGCCGGTCCCGCCGACCGCCGCGGCGAGTTCGGCCGTGGTGCCGCCACAGCCGCAGCCGACATCAAGGATCCGTTCGGCGGGCCGCGGGGCCAGTTGATCCATTGCCGGCGCGCCCAGCGGTCGACCGATCTCGTCCTGCCGATCGGCGTGGCGAATCCAGCCAGCTGCCGCTCCCGTCCAGAAATCGGCGTTACGGGACCGCAGGGTGGCGGCGTCGGCCATCAGAAGGGCATCTCGGTGCCGTCGACGATCACCGATCGAAAGTGGGCCGCCTTCGTCGGGTCGAAGCCGTCCTCCTGCGCCGCCAATCCCGCAGCACGGACCAGCCGTTCGGACTGGAACCGACGGAACGCCGCTTCGTCCTGCCAGATATTGATGATTCGCCAGCCGTCCTCGGTCGGCCCCGCGACATGGGCGACGAGTCCCGGCGGCCGATCCGGTCCGAGGTGTCGTTCCACCTGCCGGTATTCCGCCTCGCTGACGCCGGGCATCTCCTGCAACACACCGAACGGCATAGCCGCCGCCTCTCGATAGAGTTAGTCTCTATCCAATAGAGCACTACACTCGACCAGTGATTGTCAAGAGACGCTATGACTCCTCTCGCCGACAGGAGCAGGCCCGACAGACCCGGCAGGCAATCCTCGAAGCGGCTGGCCGGCTGTTCGTCGACCCCGGCTACGCGGCCACGCCCCTGACCGCCGTCGCCGCAGAAGCCGGCGTCGCCGTCCAGACGCTGTACGCGGTGTTCGGCAGCAAGCGACAACTGCTCTCCCAGTTGGTCGACGTCACCCTGGCTGGCGACGACGAACCGGTGGCCCTGCCCGACCGGCCCTTCGTCGCCGAGATCCGCGCGCTCGCCGACCCCCGCGCCAAGCTCGCCCGCTACGCCCGCCACCTGGTCGAGGTCAACGCCCGGCAGGCCCAGGTAATGCTCGCGCTGGCCGCAGCGGCCACCGCCGATGCGGACGCCGCCGAGATCTGGCGCAAGAACATCGACGAGCGCCGCCGCGGCATGGCCATGTTCGCTGCGGAACTCGTCGGCACGGGGGGCCTACGCCCTGACCTCGACGTCGAACAGGTGGCCGACATCCTCTGGTTGGCTCAGGACGTCCGCAACTTCGACTGGCTCGTCCGGCAACGCGGATGGTCGCTGGAGCAGTACCAGCGGTGGTATGTGGACACGGTCATCGGCGCCACAATCGCCGGCGCCGAATAGCGGACAGGCTCAGCGACTGGCCGCAGCACGACCTGTGGCACCGAGCGTCGGATTGATCCGCTTACGGGCCTCGCGCAGCTCAGCCGGCTCACTACTGGTCGCACCTGGCTTGACGCCGTCCTCGACGTCAGCTCGACGAAGCCACTGGCAGCAAGCCATTTCACATGTCACCTGTCGCTGCAGCAGACCCCTTCGCGTCTCGCCAAGAGTTGCTGACCCGGCTGAGGCTGAGGAGCGTCCATCGTTTCATGAGGCCCACCTCGCGGCCGGGGATCACGGTGATCCACAGGTCTCACTGTTGGCGATGGCCCGCTGCGTCGCCACATTCACACGCGACCATCAACCCGAGGCGGCTGCGATGACACTGTTTCGGCAATCACGACTTGCCGAGACTGCACCGACCAACTGTCGGCGTGAGATCGAGACAGTCAACGAGGTCATCCACCAACGACTGAGGGAACTGACCGTCGCGCGCTTCGGCAACGACACGACGCGACACCTCACCCTGGTGAAGGTCGCCGCGATCGACAGCCCGTACGGCATGCTTCGCACCTATGTCTGGGCCGAGATACCGGAATGGCCCCCCAAGGTGATCGAGGCGGCATCCGCTGCGATACTCGCGCTCGGGGACGACACGTCGTAACTTGGCCAGCCGTTGACATGCGTCAGACCTGGTCCGGTTCGCACTGCCACGGAGTTGGCCCGAGCCACGTCCCAGGACCCGATCCCCGCCGGACAACGGCCAGCTCTGGCTATGCACGCCGACCGCTGCGTTGGCCATCTGCTGTACGCCCAGGTGCGTTAGCCGGATAGCGAACGTGAGTCTCCGCCGTCCGCCAAGGATCCCGCACTGGCCACGCTCCGCGTGCCGATCCTGCTCTGATGGTTGACGCCCTCCTGTCACGTCGTCTGCCGAAGCTCGGCCCGAGGTGAGTGCCGACGGCCTTCGGACGCTTTGGCGCAAGATGTGTGGTGGGCCCGGGCCGGTCTCTGGTGTGACTCAGTGGGCGGGGGTGCGCTGTCCGCGGACTGTCCGGGGGCTCATGCCGAGTTCCTGGCTCATGGCCCGTCGAAGTGCCGTGGGGTCGCTGTACCCGACCGCGTGGGCGACTCCGGTGACGGCGAGGTCGGTGTTTTGGAGAAGCTCGACAGCTCGCTCGACACGCAGGCGTCGTAGGAATCGAGCAGGTGGCATACCCGTGGCTTCGCTGACGCGGCGGGTGAACGTGCGCGGACTGACGTGTGCGGCGGCGGCCAGGTCGCTCACTCCTATGCGTGTGTCGAGGTGCTGGAGCGCCCACGACCGCGCGATGGCGACCTCGTTATCGGCGCCCTTCATCGTCTCGGACATGACGTAGGGAGACTGTGACTGGCGACGATCCACGGCGAGGTACCTGGCGCACTGCCGGGCGAGTGCCTCCCCACCGTGGCGACCCACGAGCGTCAGCATCAGGTCCAGGTGGGCCATGGCTGCCCCTGCAGTTGTCACCGGGCCGTCGGTGACGACGAGGTCAGCAGGTGTCAGTCGAACTGCGGGGTACCTCCTGGCGAACAGCGGTGCCAGCCACCAGGTGGTCGTCGCACGTCGCTGGTCGAGGATGCCGGCCTCGGCGAGGAGGAACACCCCGGCGCACGAGGCTGCGATCTCGCTCCCCGCTGCGGCGGCCTCCTCCACGTAGTGCGCCGCCGCCCTGGCGTCGGGCATCGCGAGTCGGCTGCGAACCTCGTGGGTGTTCCTCATCCCGAGGCCGGGGACCACGACGAGATCCACCGGATCCGTGGCGTCTGCCTGGCCGTCATCGACCCAGTGCTGGACGTCGAACGGATCGGCATGTCCCGATCGGAGGGCCAGCCGGTTCGCGGTGTCGAGGACATCGACGGTGATGGCCACGGAGGTGGCCATCGCACCCTCGAGATCCAGGACGCGGACCGAGGTCATGTCTCGAACCGCCCGAACTGTGGCCGGTCTTGCTCTCCCAAGGACTTCATCGTTGATCCATCGTAGTCACCAGATCGGCCGCACTCGGCGACGATCCATCGCAGGGGGACCTCCATGACGGATCACGACGTGACCCGGGACGACAACCTGGCCGACTTCACCGTCCGGTCCGTCTCGCTCCTCGGTGAGGTGCGTCACGTGCATGTCAGTGGCGACGGTCCCGGCGTCATCGTGATGCCCGAGATGCCCGGGATCAGCCCTCACGTCGCGCGGTTCGCCCGATGGGTCCGCGATCGCGGCATGACGGTCTACCTGCCTTCAATCTTCGGCACCGACGGCGCCCTCGGCGACGCCGACAGCGGGGCACAGGTGTTTCGTCGCCTGTGCGTCGCGAAGGAGTTCCGCGCACTCGGCGGCGGCGAGTCGAGCCCCGTCACTGCGTGGTTGATGGCCCTCGCCCGCCTGGTGCACCGGGAGTGCGGGGGGCCCGGTGTGGGCGCGGTCGGCATGTGCTTCACCGGCAACTTCGCCATCACCATGATGCTCGAGAGCGCCGTCGTCGCCCCGGTCGCCTGCCAGCCGGCCCTGCCGGTCGACGAGCCGGGCGCCCTGGAGATCAGCGACGCCGAGCTCGCCGCGGTGAAGGAACGTCTCGACCGCGACGGTCTCACCGTCCTGGCCTACCGGTTCGAGGGGGACGTCGTCTGCACCCGGGCACGCTTCGATGCCTACGCGCAGACACTGGGTGACTCCTTCCTGAGCCGCGAGCTCCCCGACACCGCCGCGAATCCGGAGGCACCGCCGTTCTTCGCTGCCCACGTCCCCTATCCCCACAGCGTCGTCACCGTTCACCTCATCGATGGCGAGGACGAACCGACCACCGCCGCGCGCGACGAGATCCTCGACTTCCTCCACGACCGGCTCCACGGCCTCGGCATCAGCCGCATCAACTCATGACCCGGCACAGACGAAAACTGCAATCCCATCGTGTGAGGGACCGGGTCCCGCAGTGACAACCCGACTGACGCCCACCCGCACCGAACCCCTCGACAGATCGGAACCTCGAGTGAACGCTTACGCCATCGCCCACCTGCACGACGCCGATCCGCACCCGGACGTCGCCGAGTACATGGAGCGGATCACCAGCACGTTCGAGCCCTTCGGCGGCCGTTTCCTCGTGCACGGCACGCCGCCGGAGGTGAAGGAGGGCACCTGGGCCGGACACGTCGTGGTGATCGGCTTTCCCGGGATCGACGAGGCCAGGGACTGGTGGGACTCCTCGGCCTACCGGGAGATCGCACCCCTTCGTTCCCGGCACATCCAGGGCGACATCATCCTCGTCGCCGGCGTTCCCCAGGATTACGACCCGAGGGCCACCGCGCAGGCCATCCGAGACGCCCCGGCATCGCCCTGAGGTCGGCGGACCTGAGGGCCACACCGACATTGGATCGTATGATCGTGCTAATTCCGTACGTGTGTACGACACCTTCGTCGAACCCATCGCTCGGCGGCTTGGCCCGGCGGGCCCAGCTGGTCGCCTGCGCGGTGGACGTGCTGGTCGAGCGGGGGTTCGCAGGCACGTCCGTCGCCGAGGTTGCGCGCCGCGCCGGCGTCAGCAAGGGCGTGGTGAACTGCAACTTCCCGACCAAGGAGGACCTGTCGGGTGAGGAGGTGACCTCTCTCTACCGCGACGCCGGGACCAAGATCACCGAGGCGACGGGAGACGGCGACTCGGTCATCGGCGAGCTCGCGACCTACATCAGGAGCAACCTTGCCTTCGTCGCCCACCATCCCAGACACGTGCGCGCAGTCATGGAGGTGGCGGCGAACATGCGACCTGCAGACGCGACACCGGGAGGCGAGGATCCCTTGAGCGCCCACCTGCGGGAGCTGTTCGAGCGCGGGCAGGCGACGGGTGAGGTCGCTGATGTGGACGCCGGGGTGCTCGCCCTGACAATCCGGGCCTCGATCGACACCGCAGCGGCCCGTGCCACCTGCGACCCGACGGCTGATCCACGTGGCCACGCCGAGCACCTCGTCACCATCGTGCGACGCGCGATGCAGGCTAAGGAGCTCCGATGAGCATGACCAGGAGCCGTCCGGCCCCATTCGCCGGCTTCCTGCTCCTCGACCTCGTCGTGCCGCTCGCGTCCTACTACCTGCTCCGCGCACGGGGCGCATCCGTCTGGACCGCACTCCTCGCCGGGGCCGCGCTGCCGATGCTCCGCCTGAGCGCCAGCCTGGTCCTCCGGCGGCGCGTCCCCGGGGCCAGCCTGTTCACCCTCGAGCTCATCACTGTCGGGACTGCGATCGGCCTCATGACCGCCGACTCGCGGCTGCTGATGGCCCGCGAGAGCTACCTGACCGGCTTCGTCGGTGTCTGGATCCTGCTCTCGCTGTTGCTGCCACGGCCACTCGGGTTCACTGCAACCGTCGGCTTCATGCCCCCGACGGCGGCCGAGGTGTGGCACCGGTCCTGGGAGACCAGTGGGACGTTTCGCCGGGCGATGCGGGGCATGACGTGGGGCTTCGGATTGGCCTTCCTCATCGACGCCGCCGCCCGGGTCGTGATGAGCTACACGCTGCCTCTGGACCACGTCCCGGCGGCCTCCACCGCGCTTCTGGCCGTGATGCTGGTCGTCGTCGTCCAGACGGGCAGGGTATGGGGACGCTGGCGTATGCGCCAGGTCACGGAAGTGCCGGGCTGATGGTGCGTCGATCAGCGGGAGGGCCGGCCGGCCGGGCCCTCCAGGGGCGACCGCGAGCTCGACGTGTGGTCGAGAGCGGCATGGGTCCGAGCACCGTGTCGCCTTCACGCCCCTCCACCCGTGGCCCGTGGTCGTACCTGGCATGGCTCGTGTCTCGACAGCGCGGCCGGGTGACGCTCGGAGCGGTGCTCGGCAGCGCCTGGATGGTGGGGCTCGCCCTGCCGCCGTACGTGCTTTCCCGTGCGATCGACAGCCTCGGGGAGGGTCAGCGGGACGTGGTGCTGGGGTGGACGGCTGTCCTGCTGCTGGTGGGTGGCGTCCTGGCCGGCCTGAGCATCTGGCGGCATCGCACCATGACCCGTGTGCGCATGGACGCGGCGCTGCGGACGGTGTCCGAGGTGAACGCGCACGGCATTCGTCTGGGAGGCACGATGGCGCGGCGCGCGCTCACCGGAGAGGTCGTGACCATCGGAGGTGGGGATGCGTGGACGATCGGGCGGAGCCTCACCGCGACCGGGCCCGGGGTCGGCGCGGTGTTGGCGTACGTGGTGATCGCGGTGCTGTTGCTGCGGATCTCGGTGCCACTGGCGCTGGTCGTGCTGGCAGGAATCCCGGTCCTGGCCCTGGTCGTGGGTCCGGCGACGGGACGGCTCCGGACGGTCGGTACGCCGTACCGCGACCAGCAGGCTCGGGTGACGGGTCGGATCGTGGACATCGTCGCGGGGTTGGGCGTCCTGAACGGGTTGGGCGGCAAAGCGGTCTACGCCGACCGTTTCCGCGCCGAGTCGCAGCGGCTACTGCAGCACGGCTACCGGGTCGGCCGTGTCACGAGCGTGATCCAGGCAGTCGGTCTGGGGCTGCCGACGCTGTTCTCCGCTGTGGTGGTGTGGCTGGCCGCCCGGCTTGCGGTCGAGGGCAGCATCACGGTGGGCGAGCTGGTCGCGGTCTACGGCTACGCCGCGGTGCTGGCGGTGCCGGTGGCTTCCTTCATCGAGGGCGCGCTCGATCTCAGTCAGGCTCTCGTCGCCGCACGGCGGGTGACCGACTTCCTGGGCGTGCTCCCCGACAGCACCGGAACGGCGGTCGCCCCGGGTCGGGGAGTCCTGGTCGACGAAGTCTCCGGGTTGCGGATCCCGCCGGGGACGTTCGCTGCGGTCGCAACCGCCCGGCACTCCGATGCCGTGGCGCTGGTCGACCGACTCGGAGGCTTCCGCACCGGTGCGACCTGGGCCGGGCAGCCGACCTCCGAGCTCGATCCCGCACAGCTGCACGAGCAGGTGCTGGTGGCCGACAACGAAGCCGCCCTGTTCGCCGGTTCCCTGGCACAGGTGGTGGCCGGTCGCCTCGACGTCGACGACCTCGGTGAGGCGGCGATGCTGGACGCGCTGCACACGGCCGCCGCCGACGACGTGGTGCGGGGCCTGCCCGAAGGCCTGGGTTCGAGGATCGACTCGGGAGGACGGAACCTCTCAGGCGGTCAACGCCAACGCGTCCGGCTCGCCCGAGCGATGATCGCCGACCCGACCGTCCTGCTGGCGGTGGACCCCACCTCGGCGCTTGACGCCGCCACGGAGGCCACCATCGTCGACCGCCTCACCCACCGCCGTCGCGGCAAGACCACGCTGGTCACCTCGACGTCCGCGCTCGTGCTGCAAGGAGCCGACGAGGTGCACCTGCTCGTGGATGGTCGGGTGGTCGCAAGCGGCACCCACACCACCTTGCTGGCCAACCCCGCCTACGCTGCCCTGGTCCACCGCGGAGCACCGGCCGCCAGCGCCCACGACCCCGAAATCCAAGCATGAGCGCGCAGCCGTTGCCGGTGGCAGAGCCCGGCGAGGTCCGCCGCGCTGCTTGGCGGCTCATTCGCTCCGACCGGGCAGCGTTCATCGTCGTGCTGCTCACCAACTGCGCGGCGGCGGGCGCCGGTCTGGTCGGGCCGTGGCTGCTCGGGCAGATCGTCAATGAGGTGCAGGTCGGGGCCGGGGTCGCGACCATCGACCGCTGGGGCCTCCTCGTGGTGCTTGCCGCGGCCGCGCAGCTCCTGATCGCGTATCAGGCCCGCCGCCTTGGCTACCGATTCGGCGAACGGACTGCGGCCCGCCTGCGCGAGCAGCTGGCCGACCGGCTCATGCGGATCCCCGCAGGAGGTGTCGAAGAGGCCGGGACCGGCGACCTCACCTCACGTGCCACCACCGACGCCGGACTGGTCTCGTTCGCTCTCCGCGACGCCGCCCCGGAGATGGTGTTCGCCCTGGCCCAGGCGCTGATCATCATCGTCGCCGTCATCCTTCTCTCCCCCGTGCTGGGCGTCGTCGGGCTGGTCGCACTCGTCGCCATCCCCGTGGTCCTGCGCTGGTACCTGCGCCGCGCCCGGTCGGCTTACCTGGCCCAGGCGGCCGCGAATGCCGAGGTCGCCGACGTCCTGGCCGGCACCGCCGCCGGCGCTCGGACGGTGGAGGCGCTCGGCCTGCAGGAGCGGCGGGCAGCCGACTGCTCGTCCGCGATCGCTGCCGCGACCGTCGCCCAGCTGCGCACCCTTCGGCTGCGGAGCGTGTTCTTCCCGACCATCGACGCCTCCACCGCCCTTGCCGTCGGCGCCACTTTCGGAGTGGGTGGGCTGCTGTACCTCGACCACCAGCTCAGCCTCGGCATCGTCGTTGCGGCCGTTTTCTACCTGCGCCAGCTCTCCACCCCGATCGACACGATCCTGATCTGGGTGGAGACCTTGCAGAGCAGCGCCGCCTCGTTCGCCAGGATCGAGGGCCTCGCCTCCTCAGCGGAACCGCCGCGACCCACCGGCGGGACCGAGTTCGGGGTCATCCCCTTGGACCGGATCATGACCTTCAGGTCACCGCCGCTCGTCGCGGTCAACGTCGCGGTGCCGGTGGCACCGGTTTCGTTGAGGTCCTGCAACTGGACCTGCACGCTCTCGTCGGCGTGCGCGACGCCGGGAAACACGAAAACCAGCGCCGCCACGGGCACGGCCAACAGGGCTCGGGACAGTCTCACAACAGATCTCCGTCTCCGCCGCTACGGCGTCGATGCTCAGGTGCTGTCGTGAGGGATTCGTCGCCCGCCGCCCGCCGGATTGGTGCTGGAACGGATTCTTTTCCGGCCCGGGCGGCGAGCAACTCATCTGCCCCGGTCTTGACCAGTCCGCGTACCGGCCCGTGTCGAGGAACAGGTATGGCATTCGACCTCGACTCCTACAGGCACGCTGCCGCGCTGATCCCGCGACGTCGCGCCCAGGCGACGCCGACGATCATGAGCCGGCAGCCCGGATGTCCGCTGGGCGCATTCCGCATGGTTTGCGTCCGGCCCGGTCAACGTGTCACCTGGTGGTGGCCAGCTCATCCTCGGAGACCGCCGCGGTGGTCGTCCGGCGTATGGCGACGGTGACGAGCAACGCGGCGCCCGTCAGCGCCACACCGAACCAGAGGGCGCTGTCGACTCCGAGACTGTCGGCGAACCATCCACCGAACAGCGCGCCCAGCGCGATGGACGTGTTGTAGCCCATGGTGTTGATGGACATGGCTGCCTCGAACTTTCCGGGTGCGGCGCCGAGCATCAGGTTGATCTGGCACAGGTTCGCGGCGCCGAAGGACGTTCCCCAGAGGGCAACGGCGAGGATCAGTCCGGGCCGTGTGTGCCCGATTGTGAGCAGCAGCAGCATCGCCATCACGAGCCCTGCGCAGGCGAGGACGAAGCTGACCCAGAGGTTCTTGGTCACCGTGTGGCCGGCGATGAAGTTGCCGGCCGTGCCGCCGACGCCGTAGATCACGAGCAACACGGTGATGAAGGCGACCGAGGCCGACGCCTGCTCCTCCGCGAAGGGCCGGATGTAGGTGTACGCGCCGAAGTGGCCGAGCACGTACAGCGTCACGGCGACCATCACCAGGCGCAGTTGCGGGTGCTGGATCGGGAGTCGGAAGACATCCCGGACCGGGACGGCGTTCTGCGAGGGCAGCGAGGGAATGATCACGGTGACCGCGAGGAACATCAGCGTGCTGAGGCCGGCCCAGATGAGGAATGTGGCGCGCCAGTTGGTGAGGCTTTCCAGGAACGTGCCGAGTGGGATGCCTACCACCGCGGCGATCGAGATGCCGGACAGCGCGACCGCCGAGGCTCGGGGGGCGAGACGTCCGGGTACGAGGCGCATCGCCATGCTCACGCCGATCGCCCAGAAGACGCCGTTGGCGAATCCCATGACGAGCCGGGTCGTGAGGACCAGTGTGAAGTTCGGTGAGGCAGCGGTGAGCAGGTTACCCAGGGCCAGGATCGCCAGGAGTACGGATAGCAGGATGCGCCGGTTGATGCGCCTGGTCCACGCGACGATGAACGGCACGCCGAGGCCTGCGGAGATGCCGTACAGCGTGACCATCAATCCGGCGACGCCCGCGGACACATCCAAGTTCACGCTCACCGGGGTGAGCAGGCCGACGGGCATTAGTTCGGTGGTGACGAAGGTGAACAGGCTGGCGGTGATGACGGCAACACCCAGCCATGACCTCAGGGGCGAGTACGGGTGCTCATCGGTTGTGACCATGTCTTCTTTCTTGTCGTGAGGGCCTGCGGTCGGCGATGGCGCGTGTGTCATCGGCCGGTTCCCGCTGACCGCTGGCGGCGGCGAAGTTGGTCCGGGGTACTGGGGGTTCCGGCCGGACAACAGCCGTGCCGTGCCGGTCTTCTGAGAAGCCTCAACCGAATCGATCAAGGAGTCCAACACATGCTTGTCACCTCATCGATCGTGAAAGAAGATGGATCGGTGGAGCTACAGCAGATGCGCTACGTCATCGCGGTCGCCGAGACGAACAGCTTCACTCGGGCCGCCGAGCGCTGCCTGGTGGTGCAGTCCGCGCTCAGTCACCAAATCGCACGCCTTGAACGGGAACTGGGCGCAAAGCTCTTCGAGCGCACCAGCCGACGCGTCCGGTTGACCCCGGCCGGCGCCGCGTTCCTGCCCGCCGCCCGTCAGTGCCTGGACGCCGCAGAGCGCGCTTCCGCCGAGGTCGCGGCGGCCGCCGGTGAGGTACGCGGACGGCTTGTGATCGGCCTGATCCCTACCGTCGCCGCAGTCGACCTTCCCGGCGTCCTGCGAGACTTCCGTCAGCGGTACCCGTCCGTACGCATCAACCTCCGCGCGGGTGCGAGCGAAGAACTCATCGAGCAGGTCAAGCAGGGTGCCATCGAGGCGGCCTTCCTCGGCCTGCCCACCACCGCGCGTCCCGAAGGCGTCAACGCCCGAGAACTCGCCCGCGACCGGCTCGTCGCCGTGGTCGCCCCGGATCATCCCCTCGCCGCAGAGTCAGCGGTCAGCCTGCGTCGGCTCTCCACCGAGGTGTTCGTCGACCTGCCGGCCAAGACCGCCGGGCGAATCCAGTCCGATCAGGCATTCGCGGCCGCCGGTCTCAGCCGCGACGTCGCCTTCGAGGTGACCACCGCCTACCTCACCTCCCGGCTGGTCGAACAGGGACTTGCCGTGGCCATGCTCCCGTCCGCCTACGCGCCGCAACTCACCGGCGTGACCACCATCCAGGTCACGGACGCGCCGGCCCGCGTCGAATACGTCATCTGGAGCCGAGCCGAGTGCACGCCCGCGGCGAAGGCCTTCCTCGCCCTCCTCGACATCCACGCCAATGACGCTGGAAGCCATGAGGAAGTTCATCGACCCAAACGGCTAGACGAACCGACAGCCCCAGCGCATTAAAGCCGAGCGCCCTGGCCTGCGGATTCGCGCGCGCCCGGTTGACCGCCTCTGCCGGCGCGACAGTGTCGGTCGGAAGCGGCGCCGCTTGAAGGGCGTGCGCACGCTTCCCCGAGTGTTTGGTAGCCCTTGTCGGCGAAGGTCACCACGTCCGCGCTGTTCAGCGCGTCGATGATGGTGTGGAGGCGGGCGGCGGTGAGTCATGCGCCGAGCGTGGCAGGCAGCGGCACCACAGGTCAGTCGTGGCGGTGACGCACGATATAGTCGATGTAGCGGATTGTGTCCTCGCGGTCGTTCTTGCTGATCGAATCCCACAGGTCGGCCAGCCAGTAGAGCGAGCCGGACAGCATCCAGGCCCATCCGCGTATCCACGTCGCCTCGTCGAACCCGAGCGCCTCCCGGTAGGCGGCCCGCGCGCGGGCATCGAACAGGCTCCAGCCCGGCCGCACCTCGACCGCCGGATCGCCGCGGCCGAGACCGCCGAAGTCGATCACCCCGGTGAGCCTGCCCCGGTCGGCCAGCAGGTTGCCTTCCAGGAGATCACCGTGCAGCCATACCGGCGGTCCGGGCCACTCGTCTGCCGCCATCGCCTCGTCCCACGCTGCGGTCACGGCCCGCCCGGAGATCCGGTCGCCCAGCGCCACGATCGACCGGCGAGTCAGCTCGTCCCGCTGCGCCAGTGGCACGCCGCGCTGAATCCCCTTCTTGACCGGCCCGCCCATCGGGTCGATCGCGATCATCGCGCGCACGAAACCGGCGAGGTCGACAGCGAGGTCGGCGAGGTCCTGCCCGACTTCCGGATTGCGCCCCTCCAGCCACGGGACGATCGTCCACGGCCACGGGTAGTCCCCGACCGGCTTGCCGACCGCGATCGGCACCGGCACCGGCACCGGCAGATGCGGCGCCAACCGCGGCAGCCAGGTCGCGTCGGTCGCCACCTGGTCGACCGCCCAGTGCGCCCTCGGCAACCGCGCCGTCAGAGAACCACCCAGCCGGAACAGCGCATTGTCGGTGCCGTTCAACGGCTGTGCCACGATCGGTAGGTCCGACCAATCGGGGAACTGCTCATCGATCAGAGCGCGTACCTGCTCGACAGTGACGACGATCTCTCCGGGGCGCATCGACGCGACCATAGATTCCACTCGATCATCCGGCAATCGAATTCGGGCCCGCCGAACCGTTCACCGGATCAACCACTTGTACCGCGGCCTCGGCTTCGGCGGCGACCCGGCCGGGTCTGCCGTCGGTGTGCATCCGACCGGCGAACACCTCGGCTGCCTCGCCGTCAGACCGACACGATGGAGCGGCGCTGAACAAGGACGGTCGGGATGCCGGTTGGCCACGAGGCATGGCCCCGTGAGTGACGGGCGAGAATGAGCTCTCTTCAAGCTGATCTTGTAGATCAGGCGGATACGGCGAGCCCGGAGATCGATGAAAGTCAGGCTGCAGTTAAGAGAATCCGATGCCTCGACCGGGAGCCTCGCCTGTGCTGTCTTACCCCTCCACGATCCCGCTGTCCAGCCGAACCCTGAACCACCTGGCTGACCTCATCCGAGCGCACCCTAAGCAGCATCGATCCCGGTGACGGCGCCTCGATCCGGGCCGACAGGCGTTACTCGCCCTGGCCCACCTGCGCAACGGCGACACTTATACCCGGCTCGCCGCCGGCGGTAACGGCTGCGGCGCTACCGCCGTTACCTCGGATCGGTCGGCCATCCGGGAGGCGGGTGTCAGGACAATTCGAAGTCGAACCAGATGCGGTGGGTGCCATCGTCGTCGACTGTCATGCCTCCTGAGCCGCGGATACCGGTCAGGTCGCCGGTGCCGCTTGTGGGGACGATCGCCAGGAACTCGGCCTGCCGGTTCTCACCCGTGGTGGTGGCGGAGTGCACGAAGTTGAAGGTGCCCGCGTGGCCGGCGATGCCGCCCTCGAAGGACTCCATCGCGACGTACGTGCCTGTGCCGGTCGAGGCGTCGAAGGCGGCCGTGAAGAGTGTTTCGGATCGGCCGTCGATCTCGCCGGTGAACGTCTTACGCATGGTGGCAAAGCCGACCGGTAAGCCGGTCTTGATCTCGGAGATCGGCACGGAGGCCGCAGTAAAGTCGGCTACGTCGAATGTTCCGGTCGCTCGCATGCCTCGGATCGTACGGCCCTCAACTGACAGTTTCCGTCAGGATTGTCGAGCGCTTGTGTGGCTGATCATGGTGACCGGCGCGGGCAGGTTTCAAGGCCGCGGCCTGAACATCCGCTGCCGCCATGACGGGTCCGCCCTGCGCCACGTCTATGTCGTCGCCGCGTGGATGGCCGCCCCGTCGCATAAACACTAGCCGCGAACATCCGCTCATCGACAGAAGCGGATGCTGGTGACCCTGCCTCCTGTCATGAAGGGTCACGTGCGTTCCCTCCCCACTTTTTCGAGGCGCTGGTCAAGGAGTTAGGAGGGCGACCGCAGTGTCGGCAACCAGGAAACGATCCGAGCGGCAGGACGGCTCCGGCCGCCCGGCGACCCATGCAGCGGAGGCCGAGGCCGATCGCGGTGATAGTCGCATGACGGCCAGGTCAATGAAGGCGAGCAGGATCACTCCGGCTGCCTGCCACGCGAGGGCGGCCAGTATGCCGTTGGTCGGCCGGACAGCGGGAGGGCGACGGCGGCCAACGCGGTGGCGGTTTCGACCGGTTAACGGGGGCGGGCCGAGGAGCAGGCCGCACGTCGTACAGCGAACTCACGGACGGATGGCGTTGACCCAGAGGGGTTGCCGGTATGACTATGCGGCTCGCCATTGCTCGCTGTCCGGCGCTCCTTGGCCCGCAATGGCGCAGCGGAGGGTCGGCACGAGCGCCGGCAGGCGTAGCAAACGTGTGCGCGGCGACCTGGCGGAGAGGGTCACTTCTCGTCCTGACTGTTACGCAGTTGGGTGGCGAGCGCGATGGTGTCTTCGCGCGGTTCGGCGTCGAGGTCGGCGAGGGCTTTGGTCAGGGCGCGCAGGAGGGTGCGGATGCCGTCGGTGTCGCCGAGGGCGTGTCGGGCGTGCATTGCTGTGGTGTAGAGGGCTTCGTTGTAGCGGTCGAGTCCGATGGCCTGCATAGCCACCGCCCTCACCATGAGCCGCAGCCGGACGATCCGCACCGTCACCGCACCCGGCCTCGCCATCGGCTACGCCCTTGTATTCACCATCGACACCACCAGCGCCCTCATCGTCGGCTACCTCGCCGCCCTCACCTGGTGGGGCATCCGACTCACCGCACACACCCTGCGGCTCGCCTTCCCCCAGCCAGGAACAGCGCTGCGCCGCCTCACGGACCGGACGGGCGGCTGAGAGGACCGCGAAGCCCCTCGGGCCGCCACCACCGCACCTACACCGCCGATGACAACGACACCGGCGACGGCGTACCGGCCGGACCACGTCACCACACCTCACCGGTCCAGGCGCTCCACGAATGGCTCTAACGGGACTATCAAACGCCCCCGAGCGGCACCACCTGCGACAACCGAGGCGCCGTCGTGAGCGTCGTACTGCTTCACCGGCACTACAGCTAGCTGTACCTCATGTCCGGTGGTACGGGGTATCGGTCCAGGCCGCCGCCGAACCTAACGTCGGACGGCATGAGATCAAAGAGGGATCCGTCGAGACGGCGCGTCCCGCAGGCTGAGACCACCGCAACCGACTCGCCATACACTCGCACAATGCCGATATTCGGGACATCGCGCTATGCGGTGCGCGTGGATTCGGTGTCGAAGGAGTACGGGTCGGGGAAGAACACGGTACGCGCTCTCGACGCGGTGACAGCCGGATTCCCGCGCGGTACGTTCACCGCCGTCATGGGCCCGTCCGGTTCCGGCAAGAGCACCCTCCTCAACTGCACGGCAGGTCTGGACCGGCCGACATCGGGCCAGGTCGTGCTGGGTGACACGGACTTGTCCAGCCGGTCGGAGACCGAGTTGACCGAGCTGCGACGTGAGCGGATCGGCTTCATCTTCCAGGCGTACAACCTGCTGGGCGCGCTGACCGTGGAGGAGAACATCACGCTGCCGCTGCGGCTGGCGGACCGGAAGACCGACAAGACGTTGCTGCGTCAGGTGCTCACCGCGGTCGGCCTCGGCGAGTACGGCAAGCGGCGGCCGGGTGAACTCTCCGGTGGTCAGCAGCAGCGGGTCGCGGTCGCCCGGGCGCTGATCACTCGCCCGGACGTGGTGGTCGCGGACGAGCCGACCGGTGCGCTGGATACCCGGTCCAGCAGGCAGATTCTGGAGTTGCTGCGACACGTCGTGGACGACATGGGGCAGACGGTGGTGATGGTCACCCACGACCCGGTCGCTGCCTCGTACGCCGACTCGGTGGTGTTCCTGTCCGACGGCAGGCTCGCGGGTGAGCTGCCCCGGCCCACTCCGGAGCAGGTCGCCGCGCGCATGACGCACCTGGGTGAGTGGTGATCCGCCGTATCCGGCGGCTGGTCCGCATTGTGGGGGTGCCGTTTCCCACGGACCTGTCGCTGGCGTGGAGCACGATCAAGGGGCGCAAGGGCGGTTTCGTCGGTTCCTTCATCGCGATCGCCGCGGGGTCGGCGGTGATCACCGCCTGCGGGATTCTGCTGGTGTCCGGGCTCGGTACCGGCGTGACCCCCGAGCGGTACTCGGGCGCGGCGGTGGTCCTCGGCGCGGAGCAGTCGTTCTGGCTGGACGAGAGCTCTGAGGTCCGCTACAGCGAGCGTGTCAAGCTGCCCGTCGACAAGGTCGCCACCGTCGCCGCGGTGTCCGGCGTCCAGTCGGCCGTCGGCGACGTCAACGTCGAGGTCAGCATGCTGACCTCGGACGGCGACGCGGTGGCCGGCCCGGACGGCTTCCCGGTGCTCGGGCACGGCTGGTCCGCCGCGGCGCTCGGGCCATTCCAGGTGCGCGAGGGCCGCGCCCCCTCCGCGCCCGACGAAGTCGTGCTCGACGCCGGCCTCGCCGCGCGCGGCGACGTGTCGCTCGACGCGACAGTGCGGCTCGTGGTCGGCTCGATCCCGTCGTCCTACCGCGTGGTGGGCATCGCCACCGCGCCGGGGGACGGGTTGGGCCGGCAGTCCGCCGTGTTCGTCACCGACGACCAGGCGACCAGGCTGTCCGGCCGTCCGGACCGGGTGGACGCTATCGGTGTGCTCGCCGCGGCCGGCGTCGCCCCGGAGCAGTTGGCCGAGCGGATCACGGCTGCCGTGCCGGGCGTGGTGGCCCACACCGGCGCGGGACGCGGAGACGTGGAGTTCTTGGACGTGGGCGACGCCCGCAGCCTGGTGGTGGAGACGGCGGCGTCGTTCGGCGGCACCATGGTGCTGATCGTGGTGTTCGTAGTGGCGAGCACCCTCGCGTTGTCGGTGCGGCAGCGCAGGCGCGAACTGGCCCTGCTGCGTGCCATCGGTGCGACGCCCAGGCAGATCCGCTGGATGATCGACGCTGAGATGACCCTGGTGTCGTCGGTGGGCGCCGTGGTTGGCGCGATCCCCGGCGTGGTGCTGGCGTTCGTGATGCGTGACGTGTTCGTCCTCGCGGGCGCGATGCCCCCGGACTTCCAGATGCGGGTGGGGTTGTTGCCCGTCCTCGCCTCGCTGGCGTTGTGCATGACCAGCGCCCGACTCGCCGGCCGGCTGGTCGCCCGTCGGGTGGCCAAGGTCAGCCCGGTTGAGGCGCTCGGGGACGCCGCGGTCGAGCCCAAGAAGCTCGGCGGGGTCCGGTTGACCATCGGCGTCTTGCTCATCCTGCTCGGGCTGCTGCTGGCCTTGGGCAATGTGGCGTCGCCGGGAGACTCGGCCGCCGACACCGCGGGGAGCGCGGTCCTCTTGTTCGTCGTGGCGCTCGGGTGTCTCGGACCCCTGCTGCTCAGGGGCGCCCTCGTGCTGTTCGGCCGGATCCTGAACCGGCGGTCCACGGCCGCCGGCTTCCTCGCCCAGTCCAACGCCCGGGCCGGCTGGCGGCGGCTCAGTTCGGCCACCACACCGCTGGCCATGGGCGTGGCCTTGGCCGCCATGCAGGTGTTCGGCGCCTCCACGACGCTCGCGAGGGCGCAGGACCAACTCGAGGACGGACTGCGGGCCGACCACGTGCTGACCGCGTCGTCCGGCGCCGGGGTGTCCCCCGAGGTCGTGGACACTGTGCGCGACGTGCCCGGCGTGGCCGTGGCGACGCCGGTGGCGCGGATGCAGGTGCTGCTGACGTTCCCGTCTGAGGACAGCACCGCGACCAAGGTCTTCGCCGCCCAGGGTGTCGCACCCGAACGGCTCTCCGAAACCATGGACCTCGCGGTGGTCCAGGGCGATAGTGCGGACTTGCGGGGCGAGGCGGTGGCGCTGAGCCGGGTCGTCGCGGAGACCGTCCATGCGAGAGTCGGCGGGACGACCGAGCTCCACCTCGGCGACGGCACGGTGATCAAGCCGCGGGTGGTGGCGATCTACGAGAACGGCCTGGGTTTCGGGGACGTCACCCTGCCTAACGACCTCGTCGTCGCCCACACCGCCGCGCAGGTCGACACCGCGGTCCTGATCAGGTCCGCGGACGGGACCGACGCGAAGGCGCTCGCCGCCGCGCTGCGCGGCGCCGTCGGGCGCTACCCGACGGTCCAGGTCGGCGACAGGGGGGCGTTCCTGGCCGCGCCCGGGGCCGGCGGCTCGGGTGACTGGGCGTTGAACCTGCTGTTCCAGACGGTGCTGCTGGGCTACATCGCCATCGCCGTGGTGAACACCCTGGTGATGGCGACGGCGGCGCGGGTACGCGAGTTCGCGATACTGCAACTCATCGGTGCCAGCCGGAACCAGGTCCGCGCGATGATGAACGGCGAGGCCCGGATTGTGGTCTTCGCGGCGCTGCTGTTCGGTCTGCTGGCGACGATCCCGCCGCTGATCGGCTTCAGCCTCGGGTTGACGAAGTCGCCCACTCCCAGCATTTCCCTCATCGGCCTCATCGCGATCGTGGCGCTCGCCATCGCGCTCTCCTGGGGTGCGATCACGATGGCCACCCGGTACGCGATGCGACCCGCGCCGATCGACGCGATCGGCGGGCACGAGTGAGACACCCCGGCCGCCATCATGACCTCGACCCCAATCGCCAGGCGGTCGCAGCCGGTCGACGCGATCGGCGTTCGCGGGTGACAAACGACGGAGACGGGGCACGATCAGCGGTCGCTGATCCGGCCCGCCGCGTTGAGATAGGTGAGGACGGCGAGGACACGACGGTGGCCGCTGTCGGTCACGGCGAGACCGAGCTTGGCGAAGATGTTGCCAATGTGCTTGTGGACGGCGTTGTCGGTGATAACAAGCTGCGCAGCGATGGCGTTGTTGTCGTGTCCCTGCGCCATCAACGCGAGGACCTCGCGTTCGCGAGGGGTGAGGGCGGCGATCGGGTCGCCGGCGCGTTGGACGAGCTGCGCGATGACCTCCGGGTCCATGGCGGTACCACCGGCGGCGACGCGACGCAGCGCGTCGACGAACCCGTCCACCCGGCTCACCCGGTCCTTGAGGAGATAGCCGACCCCGCCGCCTGCGGTGGAGAGCAGTTCGGCGGCGTACTGCTGCTCCACGTATTGCGACAGCACCAGGACCGGCAGGCCGGGGTGCTCCCGGCGGGCCTGCAGAGCTGCTCGGATCCCTTCGTCGCGAAACGACGGCGGCAGCCGGACATCGACGATCGTGACGTCGGGTCGGTGCTCCCGCACGGCGGTGAGGAAACCCGCCGCATCCTCGGCGATGGCCGCGATCTGGAAGCCCACGCGGCCCAGCAGCAGTTCCAGTCCGGTGGACAGCAGCACGTTGTCTTCGGCGATCACCACTCGCACGGCAGCTCCACGGTGATGGCCGTCGGCCCGCCGGCCGGGCTGTCGACATCGACAACGCCGTCGAGTGCGAGCACCCGGCGACGGATCCCGGCAATGCCGGTGCCCCGCCGATCGTCGGCGCCGCCGGTGCCGTTGTCGGTGATCACCACCGACAACCAGTCTGCCGTGCGGCTGACCCGTACGCCGGCCACGGTCGCCTGGCTGTGTTTGGTGACGTTGGTGAGTGCCTCCGCGACGGCGAAGTAGACGACGGCCTCCACGGCCGCCGGGACCCGTTCGAGGTCGCCGATGTCCAACCGGGTCGGCACGCCGCAGCGGGTGGTCACGGCGGTCAGGGCACCGTCGAGGCCCCGGTCGGCGAGAATCGGCGGATAGACGCTTCGGATCACCTCCCGCAGTTCGGTCATCGCCTCTTCGGCTCCTTCGTGTGCGTCCCGAAGAAGTCCTTCCACGAACTGCCCGTCCCGCGGATTGTCGGAAAACGCCTGCCGGGCCACGGCCAGCCGCATCGCGATGGCCACGAGCCGGGCCTGGGTGCCGTCGTGCAGGTCACGTTCGATCCGGCGCAGCTCCGCGCCGTGTGCGTCGAGCACGTCCGCCCGGGTGCGGGTCAACACGGCGACCCGTTCGGCGAGCTGTTCGTCCGTCGAGTGCGACAGCACCACCAGGCAGATCCGGGCGTGTGCGCGAGCGATCAGCGGGAAGCCCACGTACGCCAGCGCGGTGAGCGAGAGGATCTGCAGTGGACCGAGGGTGAGGGCTGTCAGCCAGCCGGTCACCACAACGTCGATGAACAGCCGTGGCCGGTTCTCCAGCCCGAACGCCCACCATAGTGGTGTGGCGATCACGGCGAGCACGATGTTGCCCACGCACAGCAGCGCGGGCAGGCCGAGCGCCACCCCGGTCATGGCGTTCACCGGCAGCCAGAGCAGGGCGCGGGAAGTGCGGCCCGTGGCCGGATCGGCCCATGCCCGGCGTCTCGTCGCGCGCATGGCAGGAGCCGCCAACGGCGTACCGAGCAGCCGGGCAGCGCGGTCACGGTGCCAGCTCGCCCAGAGCCGGGCGAGCCGCGGGACACACAGCAGCGGCAGCGTGAGCACCGTGGCGACCCCGGAGACCAATGAGCCCAGCAGGTAGACCCCACCCCGCCGCGCCTGCACCCACCGTCGCCCCGACGTCACCGGATGCCCTTTCCCTGTATGCCCGGGGAAGCTCGCGTTTCCGACACGGCGTCGAGTCTGCCCGGCGGGCCGCCGCCCACGCCACTACAGACAGCTTTCGGTCAGCGACGTAGCAGATCGGTGAGCGACGTGACGACGATTGCAGCTCGACCAGTTCGGCATCATCCACCGCTGGCCGGCGCCGGCGGCGAGGTAATCCTGGGCCTGCCGCTGTCGGAGCGGCGGGCCCGGCTGGAGCGGTTGCTTGTCGACGCGCCGACGCAGCTCACTCTGACCCCGCAGACGACCGACACGCCGCAGGTCTCGGACTGGCTGGCGAACTGGACCGTCGCGGCCGGCATCGAGGGCGTGTTGTAGTTAGGGTTTGCGGTTGACCGTTTGACCGCTGGCTTTGCCACTGAGTTCCGCGGCCAGCGAGATCTTGCCGACCTCTATGTTGTGTGGAGCGGCGTCGCCGTCGGTTCCGAGGGCGTGCCGTGTCGGTCAACAGGACTTCCGTTCACTCATAGTGACGAGTCGCCCGTCGCTGAACGCGCGTTGTCAGCGGCATGAGCGCATGGCGACCGCTGTTCGGCGGCCGAAAAGCCCTGCAGCAAGGGTGGCTAACGTGATTCAGCCCGGAGGAGCAGGGCGCAAGGGCTCACCATTGAGCTCGGTTTCGCCGCCCAGGCTCCACCAGAGCAGGCCATCAACGGTCAGGTGCGGATGCCAGACGCCTACCCCGCCACCAGTCTCGAGGGCGTCGGCGACCGTCGTCAGGTATGCCTCGCGACGGCCAGGCGTCCGAGAAGTCCGCGGGGCTGCTGGTAGGCGCCCAGCCCACGCTGGCGAACCCGGGCCCGGGTCGCAAGTCGATGACTTGAAGACCGCAGTCGCCGTCCCCGAATGGAAGCCAACGTTCATGCCACCACGGCTCCGTCTCGGCACCGTGCTGAGCGAAACCATCGACGTCGGGTGCGATGTCCATACGCATCTGGCGATGCTCGACGATGCCCTTCACGGAGAGCGGAGTCGCTTCAGGGAGGATGTTCGCCCACTCTGTGAGGCCGTCGTGTCGGCGCAGCGACTCAGCCAGTTCCGCGGGAAACAGCAGGCCGAGTTCAGCTTCGGCAGCGGTGATGGATTCCTCGGCCGCTGGTCGGGCCAGCACATCGATGCTCGCTGGCGCGTGTCGTCGCAACCAGCCTTCAATCCGAACCCATGCCTTCGTCACTGCTGTCACTGGCGAAGAGTAGATGGCCCATTCGTCAGGCCGGCGACGCGTCGGATAGCGAACGCACGCACATCGGCGTGAGCGGACATCGCCCGACTGACAACCGGGGGACCATCGCTGACGCCTTCGGGTCCGCCGAAGAGGTCACCACAGGGGATGCGTTGGTCACCGCTTCGCGGGTGGGATCAGTGTCTCAGCCGATGAGAACAGCTACCGGTCCGGCACGGCGGAAATTCGCGACCGACATCGATGTAGAGCAGACCTGGCCCTGTGACGACCGACGACCCGCAATCCCGGATACACAAGCCATGCTGGGAGCAGCGAGCCCTGACCACTTCGACCGCTACTAGGAGGTCACGCCGCATCGCTCGACCGCATCACCGCACGCAGAGCCCTCGTCTCCGTCCCGCCCCGGTGAGCACTTCGGGCGCCGTGACCTCTTCGCCAACCTGCACCCAATCTGCTCCCAATTGCAAGGCCGGGCCAGCCAACGGCTCCTTACCGCTTTAACCTGCGCACACAACCCCGGCAGGCGACATAGAGCATCGCCGACTGCTCTGCAGAACCGGGGAACACTCCGCGGAAAACAGGACGCCGCACCGACTCTGATCTGCGGAAACGTGGAGCGACAGGCAGGGGTGGGTGCAGTTGAGCGCAGTTCGTTGCCGTTGGACACAGTTCAGGCCGTTCAGGGCACACGCTGCTGCCAGCCTGCTCCCCCCTATACCGGACCGCCGACCGATCGTGAACTGCCGGCCAGTGCCGTCGGTTCGGGCTGGCAGCCGTGGGCGACAATCCCAACGCGCTCTTAGGGGTGCGGGTCGATGCCTGTGTCTGTCTGGTCCGTGGGCCAGAGGCGCGCCTTGGGCGAGCCGACAGTCGGCCTTGGCAGGCTAGCGCCCGAGGTCGAATCGATCCCGAGGAGAGAACACGGGGCAATGCTGAGCTGGCTCCACACCGAGATGGCCGGCCTGGTGCCGATGAGACGATTTTTGCGATGCCGTGGTAAGCGCATTAGACGCCAAACGGCGGCCCGCTGAACCAGTCGGGCCGCCGCTCACAGAATGTGGATCAGATCGGGCGGATGTTCTCCGCCTGCGGGCCCTTCTGGCCCTGGGTGACGTCGAACTCCACCTTCTGATTCTCGTCGAGGCTGCGGAAGCCGCTCGCCGAGATCGCGGAGAAGTGGGCGAAGACGTCGGCGCCGCCGTCGTCCGGGCTGATGAAGCCGAAGCCCTTGTCGGCGTTGAACCACTTCACGGTACCTGTAGTCATGTCTGCTCCTCGCAGGCTGTCAGAGACCGCACTGTGCGGACCCCTACGCCGCCGCGTTGATCACCCGCGTCGAAACGACACGAAAAACGAAAAGCGCCTTGATGGGTTTCAGATAACCCATCAGGCGCCAGATAACGTCTACGGAAATCAAAACTGCAACTCGGTTACCGTAGCACATGATCCGTCGGCGATCCCATGGCAGTGCGTGGGCCTGGCCACTCGCCTGCTCGCCACGTTGGACAGACGGCACGTTGACCAGGTTCACGATCGGCAGGCTGAAGGTCGCGCCTCACCTTCCCTTGACCAATTCGTGCACCACCACCACGAAGTCCTCCAGCCCGTGGCCAACCAGACCCGCCGAACGGCTCCTGCGGCGACCGCGTGACGCAGCGCGGTCACCCGCGCAGCGGTGGCCGACGACAACGCCACTTCGTCAGCGCCACGAGAGGCGCTCCACTCGCCCACGCGGAACACCACCACCACTGGCGAGCGATCTCGCCATGGTCACCCTCCCAGCTCCGTGCCGCGCTGAGCGCGAGCGTCACTCACACCGACCCGGAGCTGTCACCGATGCACGCGGGTAAGACCAAAGAACCATGGCCCGAGCTGGCGCCGCTGCACGCGCTCGATAGCGGCGTTCCGCTCGGTGTCGTGTTGCACCAAGGCGTACGCACGGCACTGCACCGCAGACTCGCGCACGGGTACTACCTACCCGTGCGTGGCGCACTGGCCGGCAGCGGTCCGGTCCCCGTTTGCCGGTACGGCCAGCAGGACGCGTCATGGGTCGCCTACTACGACACGCTGCATCGACTTGGCCTTGCCGGGTACGGGCCGGACGAAGCCGAACACCTCAACGCGTGGGCCACCCTGGCCCGTTCCTGCGGCTGGTGGTGGCCGGGCGAGGACGTCTGCGTCGTGGTGGACCGGCCCCAGGAGATCCGAACCGAGCCGGTCCCCGCGACGGTGCACGAGCCGGTCCGATTGCGACCTCGCGGTGTGCACTACCGCAACGGCTGGCAATCCCTGCTGAAACTGTGAGCTGAGGCGATAGCCGGCCGGGTCGATGCTTCCCTCAGGCCCGGCCGGCACCGCCGTTCACCACTGCGACCGGCGCACTGTCGCGGAGATCGGTGCAGAAGCAGAGGCCTCCGCCCCGGGGAGAACCCGGGGCGGAGGCCTGCGACCCGCCTCGTCGTTAGGTGAAGTAGCGGAGCCAGACGTACAGCCAGGCGATCAGCGTGCTCAGGATCGTGACCACGATGCCGTACTTGGTGAACTGCCAGAACGAGATCCGGTGCCCGTTCCGCGCGGCGATACCGATGGCCACCACGTTGGCACTGGCCGCCACCGCGGTGCCGTTGCCGCCGAAGTCCGCGCCGAGGGCGAAGGCCCACCAGAGCGCCTGACCGGTCTGCGGATCTGGTGCTTCGGCGACCAGACCCTCCACCACTGGCGCCATCGTGGCCACGTACGGGATGTTGTCGAAGAAGGCGCCGAGCACCGCGGAGCCGAAGAGCAGGGACGTTGCCGCGGCGAAGAAGTTGTCACCCACCGCGTCGATCGCCCACTCGCCGATCGTGTCGATGACGCCGGTGTGCACCAGCCCCGCGACCATCACGAACAGGCCCATGAAGAAGACCAGCGTCGGCCACTCCACCTCCTCCAGCACCTCGGAGATGTTCATTTTCGAGACCAGCACCATCACCCCGGCGCCGATCAGGGCGACCACCGAAGGGTCGATGTGCAGCACGGAGTGCAGTCCGAAGCCGAGCACGACGAAGCCGAGGACGATCAGGCAGCGCACCAGCAGGCGTACGTCGGTGATGGCCCGCCGCTCCTGCAGCGCCATCACCGACTCGACGCGTTCCGGGTTGTAACGGAAGGACTTGCGGAACAGCACCCGGGTGAACAGGACGAACACGGCGAAGATCACGACGACGATCGGTGCCATGTGGACGAGGAAGTCGACGAACGTCAGCCCGGCCCGGCTGCCGATAATGATGTTGGGCGGGTCGCCGATCAGTGTGGCGGCACCGCCGATGTTGGAGGCCAGCACCTCGGCGATGAGGTACGGCTGCGCCGGGATGTGCAGCCGGTTGCAGACCACCACGGTGACCGGGGCGACCAGCATGATCGTGGTGACGTTGTCCAGGAACGGTGAGGCGACGGCCGTGATCAGCATCAGCAGCACCATCAGCCGGTACGGCTTGCCACGCGACTTCTTCGCCGCCCAGATCGCGAGGTAGTCGAAGAGTCCGGTCTGCTTGATGACCCCGACAATGATCATCATCCCGAGCAGCAGGAAGATGACGCGCCAGTCGATGCCCTCGTGCTCGGAGAAGAAGACCTCGGCACCCGGGATCAACCCGAAGACGGCCATCGCCGCGGCGGCGATCAGCACAACCTTGACCTTGTCCACCTTCTCGGTGGCGATGAAGAAGAACGCCACCACGAAGATGACGAGCGCGATGATGGCGCTCATCGGGCGGACCCCGGCGGTCCGGAACCGACGCCGGCCACGGCCCGATCGGCGATGTTTCTACAGAACGGGATGACGTCCGTGTGGGGCGATCGCCGGGCAGGCGTCACCGCAGGACCGTGGAACATGAAGGTACCTCCGGACGATGGCGTTCCGCGGCGCGGTACGCCGGGCGGATACGAGGTCAGCCGTGCGCGCACGCCGCAACGCGGGGCGCGCGGGTGGCGCAGGGCTCCCGGGCCTAGCGCGGTGCCGAGGGCTTGTCGGCGGCGGCCACCGCAGTGGGCCCGCCGGGTGGCGTCAGGCGCGCGACGCGCGACGGACGTGCGGCGCGCAGGGCAGCGCGGGTTGCCACGCGCGCGGCGGCGCGCCCGGTGGCGCGCGGGGCGCCACACAGCGCACCGGCCACGCGGTCATGGTGGTAGAGGTAGCGGGCACCCGTCAGGCGGGTGCTCCGGATCAGGCGTCCGGGTCCGGAACGGCCAGCCGGGCGAGCAGGCGGTCCAGAGTGATCGCCCCGACGAGTACGCCACCTCGGTCGACCACTGCCACCAGCGGGCTGCGCTGGCGGGCCATCAGGGCCGCCACCTCGAGCAGGGTCCCATCCAGGCCCACGATGATCGGCCGAGCCGCGTCGTGGACCAGGCAGTCGCCGACAGTGAGGACGCCCAGTTCCTCCCAGAACAGATCGGCGTGGGCCTCGTCGATGGCCCGGGCAAGCGCCGAATCCTCCTGGTACGTCCGGGGAACCGCCAGGCGGAGCACCTGGGTTCCGGGCAGCACCGCCCGGGGCCGCCCCCGGTCGTCGACGACGATCAGTCCAGGCAGCCTGTTGAGCGCCATCAGGCGCACGGCTTTCGCCACGGAGTCCCGGACGGTCACCGTCGGAACTGTCACGGCGATCTCTCGTGCTTGCATAACACCATTCCTTGGGACATGGCCCAGCCTCGGGCAACGCTCTCGGATCCGGCCACCGGCGGGCCGTGCTCAGGTGTTCCGCCGACTCGGGTACCAGCGAACCACGGAAACCGTCGCTGAGCCGACCATCCTCGCGTCGCAAGATCATGTGGAATCGCCGGCCAGCTCGGACAAGCGCCGCTCGATGGTGGCCAGCCGGTCGGCGACCGAGCGGCTGTGCAGGATCTCGGCGAGCTGATCGGCCTCGTCGTGTTCCATCGCGATGCGGTCGACCGGTACGTCCGGGTCGTCGGGACCGTAGATCAACAACACCCGCTGATCGACGTTGTCCACGAGCATGCCGAATCGCTGCCCGCCCCTGGTCCGGAAGTGGTGCACTACGCCGATGCCGGGGACCGTGGTGTGGGTGATCTGCACTGTGCCTCCGCTCGTGTAGGCGGCCGTCGGTCGGGAAAGAACGTCGGCCGGACGGGAGCCGGCTACCCGGCCGCGTCCGCTCGACGTCCCGGTTCCAAGCCTCCGGGCAGGGCAGACCCGCCACCATTGGGTCCAGCACCCATCTCCACCCGGGTGGAACGTGTAGGAACCGCTGGTGCGGGAGCAGATGTTCGAGACCTGATGAGTGGCGCGCCGGATGGACAAGACCGTCGTGTCACGTCGACGCTGGCCACATGACCAACACCGCCGTCCGGCGAGGGCGCCCGCCGCGCGGCCACCTTCCGCGCGGCCGACCGCCGACACATGCCCTGTTCCGCCGGCTGTTCGCGCTCAACGGCCTGGTCTTCACCGTCGGCACGCTCGTCCTCGCGCTCTCCCCCGCCACGGTCTCCTCGCCGGTGCTGCTCACCGAGGTACCCGTGCTGATCATCGGGCTCACGCTCATCCTCGCCGTGAACGCGCTGCTGCTGCGGACCAGCCTGGCGCCACTCGGCGTGCTCACCGCGCTGATGCAGCGGGTGGATCTGCTGCACTTCGATGACCGACTGCCCGACAGCAGCAACGGCGACCTCACCAATCTGATCGAGACCTTCAACGCGATGCTCGACCGACTGGAGGCCGAACGCAGCGCGAGCAGCGCCCACGCGCTCGCCGCTCAGGAAGGTGAGCGGCAGCGGATCGCGCGGGAGCTGCACGACGAGATCGGGCAGAGCCTGACGGTCGTGCTGCTCGGCCTGAAGCGGGCAATGGACCGAGCCCCGAAGGAGCTACGCGAGGAGTTGCAGGCCGTACAGGAGACCGTCCGATCCAGCCTCGACGAGGTGGGGCAGGTCGCCCGCCGCCTGCGACCCGACGTCCTGGAGGACCTCGGGCTGCACAGCGCTCTGAACGCCCTTGCCACAGAGTTTTCCCAGGTCAACGGAGTACCTGTGATGAGAAAGTCGGATCCGGACCTACCAGCCCTGAGCGCCGAGGTGGAACTGGTGATCTACCGGATCGCCCAGGAGAGCCTGACGAACGTCGCACGCCACGCGCACGCCACGAAGGTGGACCTGTCGCTGCGGGCCGAGGACGACACCGTGGTGCTCAGGGTCGCGGACAACGGGACCGGCGACATACGCCACGAGGGCGCCGGGATGCGCGGCATGCGGGAGCGGGCGTTGCTCATCGGCGCGCGTCTCACCCTCTCCACGCTTCCCCGTGGCGGCACCGAAGTACGCCTGATCGTTCCTATGATGGCCGAGGGGGGTTGAAGCGGTGACCGTTTCCACAACGAGGATTCTGCTGGCAGATGATCATGCGTTGGTCCGTCGAGGGCTGCGCCTGATCCTCGACGCCGAACCGGACCTGACCGTGGTCGCCGAGGCGGCCGACGGCGCCGAAGCGGTGGAGGCCGCCAAGGAGTCAGAGGTCGACCTGGCCATCCTCGACATCGCGATGCCCCGGATGACCGGGCTCCAGGCGGCCCGCGAGATCTCCCGGCGGGCACCGGGCATCCGGATCCTGATCCTGTCGATGCACGACAACGAGCAGTACTTCTTCGAGTCGCTCCGGGCCGGCGCCTCCGGCTACGTGCTCAAGTCGGTCGCCGACCGGGACCTGCTGGAGGCCTGTCGGGCGGCGATGCGCGGCGAGCCCTTCCTCTACCCGGGCGCGATCACCGCGCTCATCCGGGACTACCTGCACCGCGACCGGCAGGGAGAGCGGATCCCGGAAAGCATCCTGACCCCACGCGAGGAGGAGATCGTCAAGCTGATCGCCGAAGGCAACTCCGCGAAGGAGATCGCCGAGGCGCTGTTCATCAGCACAAAGACGGTCGATCGACACCGGGCCAACATCCTGCAGAAGCTCGGCATGCGCGACCGGCTCGACCTCACCCGGTACGCGATCCGGGCCGGCCTGGTCGAACCGTGAGCAGGGCGGTGGTGTGCACCGCCAGGCGCCGGATCGACCCGGCGATGTCCGTGCTGGCCGTCATCGACGCTTGCCCCTCAGCGAACGGGAGATCGACGGGCACGCGACAGGGTGGCTGAACGTGAACCCGGGAAGTGGTGGGCCAACATCGGTTACCGCGGCGCGGAAGGGCTCAGCGAGGAGCAGCAGTTCTACAACGGTGTGCCGGCCGAGACCGTCGCGGAGGCAGCGGCACATTGCCGGGACCAGGTCAGCGCGGAAGGAAACGAGCCGTGGCCCCTGGACGCCTGGCCAGACGTGCCGACGACGGTGCTCATCGCACGCGAGGACCGGTTCTTCCCGGCGGAGTTCCAGCGCCGGGTGCCCGCCGACCGACTCGGCGTCGCCCCGGACGAGATAGACGGCGGCCACTCGGTGGCGCTCAGCCACCCGAAGCAACTCGCCGACCGGCTAACCGCGTACCAGCTGCCCTGAAATCGGGACCACCACGGACCGAACCTTCGGGCACCTCAGAAGGACGAAGATGGTCGCACAATAGCGACCACTCGGCGGCATGTGCGATGCCTACGGCGAGGCAGAATTTGATCCCGGATATGTTCGTGCGATGAGTGACCGGTTACCGAGCGGTGGTATCCAGGTATCGTCGGGCGACCTTCCGGCACTCGAAGCCCGCTGGACGGGATGCTGGACGCCGCACGAAGTCGGACAACGCCTGGCCGGCATCTCCGTGCCTTGGTACGTGGCGGCGGGCTGGGCGCTGGACCTGTTCCGCGGTGAGCAGACCCGCGACCACCACGACATAGAGATTGCCGTACCCGCCGGGCGGTTCCCGTAAATTCGCGAGCGCTTCGCCGGGTTCACCTGCGATGCGGTCGGCGACGCCCGGATTTGGGAAGCGGCGACGCCGCAGGTGCTGATTGCCACTCGGCAAACGTGGCTGCGCGATCCGGCGACCGGACGCTACCTGCTTGATGTCTTCCGTGAGCCGCACGACGGCGACATGTGGATCTGCCGAAGAGACGAGACGATCAGGCTGCCCTACGCCGAGATCATCCGGCACACCGTGGACCGGATCCCCTACTTAATACCCGAGCTCGTTCTTCTCTTCAAGGCCAAGCACGTGCGCCCCAAGGACCAGGCCGACTTCGACGGCGTTCTCCCGCTGCTGACCCGTACCCAGCGCGAGACGCTGTCCAGGCTGTTGACGCGAATACATCCAGGACACACCTGGCTGGCGGCCTTGTCGACCCCGTCCGCAGCGAGCCACGGCACTGGTAGCCCGACGCCCCCGCACTGATCTCGGCACATCCGAACGCAGAGCTACGCGTCTTCGACAGGCAGGACCGCGACACGGGCATCACGGATGTCGCTGTCCGTTGAAGTAGCCGTTCGCGGCAGGAAGGTCACCCGCTGCAGGCGCCACTTGCGCCGGCAGCATCAGCCTCCAGGCCCACAATGCACCGCGCTGGCGTGAAGTTTTTGCCGCAGGACCGGTTGGGGCGAATCCTTCAGGTGCTCAACCGTTGGTGTCAGCTATCTCTTCGCGGAGGCGGCGCTGCTCGGCCTTGCTCAGCGAATTGCCGTCGGTGACATGCAGCGCCCACGGAGTCGGGCAAGGGCCCTCGTGGACGCTGTCCGGGCAGAGCGTCTCGACCAGACGGTCGGTCAAGGCATCGACCTCGCTGGCCGAAGCGATCACGGGAATGGTAATCCGCCATAGCTGGGCCTGGCCGTCATCGGTCTCGGGAGTGGTCATACGCGGTCATCTCCAAATGTCGCCGTGAGGCCGGCGCCGGCACGGCGTGCCGGCGCCGGCCTCACCTGCAAGCCCGGGTCAGTCTAGAAGAATGTGACCACGGCCCGCATCCGCACAAACTGCCATAGGTGCCCCGCCAGACCTGGTTGTAAAAGAATAGACCCCCGGACCATCGGTTCCAGCGCGCATCCAGTCTGGTGGGTTGCGCTGGTGAATGACGCGTGGCGTAAAGTCGCCGTCGAAGAATTGGCGGATCCGACTCTTCGTGCAGTCCACCGCCCGGCAGTGCTTTGTGCGTCAGCCACGTGGCGCTTGGCTGGACGCGTCCTTCTTGGCGCTTTTAACCGCGTCGCTCTCGGTCTGGTGACGACCGGGTGATTGCCGTTCACCGATCGATGGCGGCCGATGCCGGACGGCCACAGCCGGTGGCGCTACCTCAGCCGGTGGTAGACGATGCCTTCGAGGTCGTCGCGGTTGAAGGCGGCTGCGTTGGTGAGGTGGCCGTCGTATGGATCGACCTTGGTCGCCGCTCGGTCGGCTCGCAAAACGATCTGGAGTCCGTGTTCGGGCTCCCAGCGCAGTTGCATTCCACGATGACGTACACATGCTGGTCATGGAAGCTGTCGCGCTCGACGGCAACCAAGCGGGCTGCCAAGGCAGCCACCTGCGGCTATGACCATGCTGGCCTATCCAACGAGGACGGCAACATCGGGCCTACGCCCTAAGCAACCAGCGTCCCCGGTTGGCTGCTTCCTCAAGCTGGCCGGCCTACTCCCGGCCAGCCCACGTGGCGACGCAGGCCTCATTGCCCTCGACGTCGGCCAGGACCCACCACATCGGCGCGTGCGCGTCGGAGACCAATCGACCCCCTGCGGCCAGGGCAGCAGCGATGCGGGCTTCGGCTTGATCGTGCGGGACGGCGACATCGAGGTGCATGCGGTTGCGTCCTGGGCGCGCCGTGTTCATCTGCTGCAACCCGAAGCCCGGGCCGCGGCGCGCCGGGTCGGCCAGATAGTCATCGCCAATCTGGTCGTAGCCGAGCAGTGCCCGCCAGAACGGCAGCACCTCCGCGCCGACGAGTGCGTCGAGAGTGACGTTGATGAGTTGCACAGCGGTCGGATCGGCGGGGGTGTCCAATTCCTTCGCAGCAGCCGAGATCCGCTGGGCCAGCCCGATGTCTCGCCGCGACAGTGACACCGTGACGCCGGCATAGCGCAGGTCGATGTTGAGGTACTGCTGCTCGGCTCCGTCGGCGAGCCGGCCAATCTCATTGACGAGCGCGGCGCCCTTGGCCAGCGAACCGGTCCGGAAATGGGCCGAGACCACGTGGTAGAGGGAGCGCCAGTCCTCGACACCGTCAGCCGCGTGGAACTGCTTGGCCGTGGTCCGCACAGTCATGCCAGCGAACCTAACATCGACGGCGCGACGGACGCCCAAGCGAGCGAACGTCGGAACAGCAAACCCCAGCCGACCGGTTCACCGCCCAGCCCGTCGAGGAGCAGATCCCGCTGCGGTTGCCGCCAACGCTGAACACCGCCATCCCCGCACCCCGAAAGCCGCTGCTTGCGCCGGCACCTCCGTCAGCCGCCGGCCCGACGGGCACCGTCGCAGCAGCACCATTGGCAACCGGCGACGACGTCGGCTTGGCCGTGGAGGTCACCCGCCTCGTTCCTGCCTCGGGCAACCTCACCGTCTGCTGGCAACAGTTCTGGCTGAGCCCCACCCGCTCCGGGCTCCCGGTCACCCTGTGGGCCGACACCACAGTCGTTCACCTGCTCATCGGCGGCGTCCGACTCAAGACCGTGCCGTCTCGGCTCACCCCCGCCCACCTGCGGCAGCTCCTCGCCGACGACGGCCTACCCGCCGGACCGCCACCGATTACCACCAGTGCCGTCCAAGCCGGCGCCCCGATCGAGGTCGAACGGCTCGTCAACGCCACTGGCCTGATCAGCCTCGCCGGACGGCAACACCCCGTCGGCTACCACTTCGCGGGCAGGCGCGTTACCGTCCGACTCGACCGCAGCCTCGTGCAGATCACCGCCGACGGCATCCTCCTGCGCAGCCTGCCAACCCCCTAACACCAGCCGAAGTCGCCAGCATCCGCGACGCCCGCCGAGCAAGAGACCAGGGCGACTACATAGGTCCCGCGACCATTTCCAACTGGGTTTGCGCTGGTGGAGAGCAGGCAAGGGTGCCGGTGGCTGGGTGAGGCGAGGCTCCCGGTAAGACAAGCAATCGACCAAGAAAGATGCCCCCACCGGGAGCCTCGTTGCTGTCTTCCCCTCTTCGATCGCCCTGTCCAACCGCGCCCTTAACCACCTCGCCGACCTGATCCGCACCCACCGCCGCCAGCGCCGTTCGCACTGGCGTCGCCTCAACCCCGGCCAACAAGCGCTCCTCGCGTTGGCGCATCTGCGCAACGGTGACCCGTTCACCCGGCTGGCCGCCGGGTTCGGCGTCGGCACCGCGACCGCCTGGCGCTACGTCCGCGAAGCGATCGCCCTGCTCACCGCCGCAGCCGATGACCTGACTACGGCCATGACCCGGATCCGTCGGCTGGCCTACGCGATCCTCGACGGCACCGTGGTCCCGATCGACCGCGTCGCCGATCAGAAGCCGTACTACTCCGGAAAACATAAGCGGCACGGCGTCAACGTGCAGGTCATCGCCGACCCCGCCGGACGCCTGGGTCTGGGCCTCACCGGCCCTGCCCGGCGCCGTCCACGACATAGCGACCAGCGGTGTTCTGCCCGCAACCCGACAGGCTCGGTCGACCGGCATTGGCATAGATCAGTCGGTGACGTAGAGTATCGACAGGTTTCCATTTAGTCAACTATCGCTAGCACCGCAACCGGGTCAACCGGATGAGCGAGATGGCCGCGACATGGAAACCGGCAGACACAATCCTGGTTGCGAGGCAGCCCGAGGACACCGCTGCCTCTGCACGCAGTGCGGCGGCAGCCAACATGGCGTGCAGGGTTGGCTCGACCAGGTCGACCAGGACGATCTGATCCGTCACGGGGGACGAGAGCGTTCGAGAGCAAACTGGCCTGGACAGAGCATCGTCCGCGGCGCCTGGAGCAGACCCGCGGCAACCAGGAGATCACGACCGACCTCGCCCGCGTCGACGTCGCGGACTGGCTTGCCGCCCCGTCGCCGCCCGCGGGGCCTGAGAACGGCGAGCCGTACCCGACGCCAGCCGAGCAGGTGACAGCGCTTGCCGAGCAGATGACGCGCGGAGCCTGGCGGGAGATCGTCACGGAACTCGACCGTGCCGCTCCGGAGCTGTTCCTCTTGGCCGGCGCCGCCGACGGCGAGTTGGCCAAGGTGGTGTTCACCGAGGCGGACAGGCAGGCGCTCCACCTTCCCGGCTTGCCCCTGGTTGTTCTGCAGGCCGTCGCGGAAGCCGCCGACAAGATTGTTGACCAGACCCGGGCGGAGCACTACCACAAGCTACGCGACACTGAGCGACGGCGCATCGACGTCGAGATGGGCCGGGCCTGCTCCTAATACCGGCCATATCCAAAGCCAGACGCGAGCGGCCGGTACCGAGGCCACCCGCGAGGACGAGCGCTTCGCGGCATGAGCGAGCACCTGATCGAGCGAGCGTTCCCTCGGTCCCTCGGTCCCTCGGTCCCTCGGTCCCTCGGTGTGAGCCTGGCGTGCCTGAGAAGTTGTTCGACCACCCAGGCCTGCGGGTGCCCGGGAAGGCGACCACAGCGTGAGCCGGGATGTACTCAACGGCGCCACCGGCCAACTGTCGGAAAGTGCTGACCGCAGGCCCGGCACCCCACCGCCGTACGTGCTCCGGTCGACTGACCGCCGGCCACCGGCGCCCGTCTGTGACCGTGCGGACAGCCGGAAACGCGTTTCTCCGATTGGCGTTCGCTCCGTAGAATCTCCGGCGATCAAGGGGGATGAAACGGTGGGTGATTTCCAGCAGTTCGTGACGGATGTGCTTTCGCGTCTGTCCACGATGTCCAGGGGTGAGTTGTACGCCGTCGGCGACGGTCTCGACCGGGACTCACTCTGGCTCACCTTTCTCGATTCCTTCCCCGCCGGCACCAATCTGCGGTTCCGTGAGCGATCCGAGTACGACTGCTCGACCTGCCGTGGATTCATCAAGCACTTCGGCAACGTCGTCGAGATCCACGACGGGCGGGTCCGTACCGTCTGGTCCGGGGTGTCGGCCTCCGACCCGGTCTTCTCCGTCGTCGCCGCCGCTCTGGACGAGTTCGTTCTTTCGCTGCCGTTGTCCACCATCTTCCGGTCCACTCAGGCGCAGTACGGGACGAAGACCACCCGAACGCTGCGCGACGGCCAGGTCGAGGTGTGGCACCACCTGCACGGCCGGGTGGAGGAGCGGCATCGCATCGAGGACGTCGGCGCGGCACAGGGCAACTTTGACGCCGCGGTGCAGGTCTTCCAGCGTGGCCTGGCCGAGCTGGCCCGGCACGCTCTGGACACCGTCGTCGACCTCGTCGACGACAACGCCCTCTACCGCGGCGCGGAGCATCGCCGGGCGGTGACCGAGTTCCGCTCGCTGCAGAACCGGTGGGCCCAGGCGACCGACCGACGTGCCTTCGTCTTTGCCAACGCCATGAACCCGGCGGCCAGGTTCCGCAACACGGTGATCGGCACCCTCGTGCAGGATCTCTCCGCGGGCGTCGACCTGGAGCAGGCGGTCCGGTCGTTCGAGGCGAAGATGGCGCCGCAGAATTACCAGCGCCCGACGGCGTTGATCACCCCGGGCATGGTCAAGGCCGCCATGAGGACCATTGCCGAGCTGGGTATCGAGGAGTCGTTGCAGCGACGGTTCGCCCGGTTGTCCGACGTGTCGGTCACCAACGTGCTGTGGGTCGACAACGACACCCAGGCACGGATGAGGGACGGCATCGAAGGGCTGCTCATGCAGGCGGCCACCACCCGGTCGTCAGGTGCGCTCCTTCGCGACGCCAAGCCGGAGGAGATTCCCGTGGTCTCCTTCATGAAGGACATCCTGCCCGGCGCCGCCACCATCGACCTGTGGGTCGCCAACACCTACGAGCCGCACCTCGTCAGCCTCACCACCGGCCGGCGTCCGGCTGCTCCGGGGTTGTTCAAGTGGGACAACGATTTCGGCTGGTCGTACGGCGGCAACGTGACCGACTCGATCAGGGAGAAGGTCAAGCGGGCCGGCGGCAACGTCACCGGCAAGCTGCGGGTAAGCCTGTCCTGGTTCAACCACGACGACCTAGACCTGCACGTGTACGAACCCAACGGCGACCACATCTGGTACCAGGAGAAGCGTAACAAGCTGGACGTCGACATGAACGCCAGCGGGACGCTCTCCCGCGAGCCGGTGGAGAACGTCACCTGGACCGACCGTGTCCCCGACGGTGAGTACCGGATCGAGGTGAACCAGTACCGCAAGCGGGACAGCACCCAGGTCGGCTTTATGATCGAGACCGAGAGCAACGGGAAGATCGAGCATTACAGCCACGAGCGCGCGGTCGGCCACAAGGAGACCGTCGAGGTGGGCCGGATGACGGTTGCCGGCGGGGTGATCACCGCTTTCCGGCCGGGTAAGGACGTGCAGCCGGGCAGTGCGGGCAAGGAGTTGTGGGGCATCACCACCGAACAGTTCGTACCGGTGTCCACCATCATGTACTCGCCGAACTACTTTGACGACAATGAGGTCGGCAACCGGCACTACTTCTTCATCCTGAAGGGGTGCGTGAACGACCAGCCGACGCGGGGGATCTACAACGAGTTCCTCCGCAGCGACCTGCAACCGCACCGCAAGGTGTTCGAGGTTCTCGGCGACCGCACCAAGTGCGAGCCGTCTCCGGATCAGCTTTCCGGCCTCGGCTTCAGCTCCACGGTCCGCAGCTCTGTGGTCGCCAAGGTGACCATGACCGGCGGCCGGCGCCGCCTCATCAGCATCCAGTTCTGATTGCCTACCCAGATATTCCAGAGAGGCTACCGTGACCATTTTCGAAAAGGCCACACGGGAGAAGTTCCGCTATCCGTCGGCCAAGGGACTGCTGACCACGGAACAGCTGTGGGAGCTTCCGCTGACCGCCATGTCCGGCTTCAGCCTTGATGATGTGGCCAAGGCGGTCAACGCCGAGCTCAAGGCCGTCGACACCGAGTCGTTCGTGGCCACCGAGGCCAATCCGGCTAAGGCAACCTTGGAGACCAAGCTGGAGGTCGTCAAACACGTCATCGCCGTCCGCCTCACGGAGGACCAGGCGGCGAAGGCGGCGGCGGCCAAGAAGCTGGAAAAGGAGAAGCTGCTGGCGGTCCTGGGCCGCAAGCAGGACGCGGTCCTGGAAAACCTGACCGAGGCAGACCTACTGGCCCGAATCAACAACCTGTAGCCCGCCGACAATCAGTGTCTGCCAGCGGGCCCGCACATCGCCGAGAAGTACGGTCGCCATGCAAGACCTGTGCGGCCAGGCCGGCGCTCACGGCCACTTCTCGGCGAACTCACATCGGTACAACAGCGACCGCGACGCCCTCTCATCGGCATGACAGCGCACGGCGCCAGGCGCTACCAACGCGCGACAGCGGCAGATGAGGACAGTGCAGAGCGAGCGCTCCACCAGCTAGAGGGCGGAGATGGACGTGGGAGCTCGTTCTTGCCGAGCTAGCTGTACTGCCCAGGGACGTTGGTCAACCTGGTGATGGGTGGTTGGCCTTTGGTGGCGGTGTGGGGTCGGTGGTGGTTGTAGTGGTGGAGCCAGGCGGGTAGGGCTGCTCGGCGAGCGTGTTCTGAGCTGTAGAAACGTCGTTTCGCCCAGCCGTCGGTCATGGTGCGGTGGAAGCGTTCGACCTTGCCCGGTGGGGACTACCGCCGCTCAACGAGCACATCGCCATCTTCCTCACCGCCACCGCGCCATCGTTCGGGCCGGTGCACCACCGGGTCGTGAAGGTGCACTCCGCGGACTGCCACAAGAAGACGGCTGCACCTGCCGGGCCTCCGTCTGCCACCCCTTCGGCCGCACCTGCCCCCACGGTGTCGAGCTGCGCTGCGGCCAACGCCACAAGACCGCAGAGCCGAACCTCGGACAGCCGCTGTGCCTGGACTGCTACGACCACACCGGCCAAGTCATCTGGAACCACGAAGCACCCGAACTGTGGCGCCGCACCATCCAACAAGCCGACCGGGAGCTACGCCGCCTTGGCCGCACCCACGGCGTGGACCTGCGCCGCCGCTACATCAAGGTCTACGAATTCCAGGTACGCGGCGTCATTCACTACCACGCCCTTATCCGCCTCGACGGCTACAACCCCGACTGCCCTGAGGCGATCGTCCCGCCGCCCCCGGTGGTAACCCGGGACATGTTCGAGCAAGCCGTCCGGGCCGCGTTCGTCAAGACCGCCTACACGTCGGCCTCGCACCCGGCCAACGGCGGGCAGGGCTGGCACATCGCGTGGGGCGACAAGGGCCTGGACCTCAAGCACGTCAACGCACCCGGTCACGAGGTCAACCTCGCCCAGATCACCGGCTACATCGCCAAGTACGTCACCAAGAGCACCGAAGTGACCGGCCTGAGCCTGCGCCGCGTCGACGACCTCTCCGTCCAGATCCACGGCGACCCGGCAACACACCTCGGCCGGCTCATCCGCGCGTGCTGGGACATCGGGGAGCACCCCGACTACGCGAGGCTTCGCCGCTGGGCGCACCAGTTCGGCTACGGCGGACACATCGCCACCAAGAGCCGCGCCGTCTCCGTCACCCTCGGCTTCCTCCGCATTCAGCGCACCATCTGGCGGCGCACCGAAGGCCACCCCCACACCTGGGACGACGAGCAAACCGAGCGCGTCATCTACGAACTCGGCTACCAAGCCACCGGCTGGATCACCACCGGCGACGCCCTACTCGCCAACACCGCCGCCGCCATGGCCCGCGCACAACACCTCGCCGGCATCGACGCCCTGGCCGACGAACTCACCGCCGCTCGCGCGGTCCAACCCCTGGCCGCTTGACACGTACGTGTCAACGCCCGTGAAGCCGTTCCTTGACAACTCCACAGCGCACCAACCACGGGTCCGGGGCCGGTTGAGTCAGGTCAGGCCACATCTGGAGCCGCAATACGGGCAGTACGCACGTTTTGCGTTCGAAACAATCCCGGAATCGCACTTCGCACAGTGACCGTGTTCCCACAAGCCTTGGTCAATTCCAAGGCCACCGTTGTAGTAGTCGCGGTCAGGCCAGGCGACCAACTCCACCTCAAGACCTGGCTCGTCCTCATAGTCGGTCGCTTCAGCCAGGACCAACGCCGTTCGAATGCCGTATTGGTCCTCGGTGTACTGCGGCAGGACACGGCGTAAGACATCAACGAGCTCGTGCACCGGTAACGCCACGAGTTGCTCGGCGATGTGGGCTCGATCTTCATCCGTGGTCACGCGACGCACCTTACGCGCGACTCCACCGGCCCCTCCAGCTGCGGTCGAGCCGCCTTCCGACGCCGCACCCCCTATTAGCCAAGGCGTCGCCGAGAACCGCGTCTACATCACCATCACCCATAAGGAGGCACCACATGGATAGATACCAGGTTCAGATTGTTCCGAAATGGCATTCCCCGGCCGAGGTTGCCGCCATCCTCGGCTACGGCCTGTCCAAGGTGAAGGTGAAGATCGCCACCGGGGAGCTGCGTTCCGTCAAGGACGGCAAGTACCGCCGCGTTCTGCCCGAGTGGATCGATGAATACATCCAAGCCCAGATCGATCGGCAGGACGCGGCCTGATGTCCGGTAAAACGGGCGAACGGCGAAGGCTCCATCTTCCCGTACCGCAACGGGTTCGCCGCCTACGTCTGGGTCACCAAGCCCGATGGCAATCGGGACCGCAAGTACGTCTACGGGAAGACCCGCGACGAGGTCCACGACAAGTGGGTGAGGCTGCACCAGCAAGCCAAGGCCGGCCCTGTCGCCACCAACGTCCCCACTGTGGCGAGCTATATGACGTACTGGCTCGCCGAGATCGTAGAGCCGAACCTAGCCCCGCTGACCTACGCCACGTACGAGACGCTGAGCCGCCTCTACATCGTTCCCGGCATCGGCGCCAAGCGACTCGACGGGCGGTTGTCGGTACGGGACCAGACCTGGCTCAACAAGGTCGCGAAGACCTGCCAGTGCTGCGCGCAGGGAAAAGACGAACGCCGGCCACCGAAGAGCCGCAAGTGCTGCGCGGTTGGCCGATGCTGCCAGGACCTTCCCGCGGCTCGCACCGTCAAGGGAATGCGCGCCGTCCTCCGCTCGGCGCTCTCCCAGGCCGAAGTGGAGGAACTGGTCGCAAAGAACGTCGCAGCCTTGGTGAAGCTCCCACCGATACGCAGCCGCAAGGGCAGATCGTGGAGCAGCGAGGAGGCTCGGGCGTTCCTGGAAGCCTCCCGCGACGACGACGATTACCTGTACGCCGCCTACGTCCTGGTCCTCGTGCTCGGCTTACGCACGGGAGAAGTCCTCGGCCTCACCTGGGAGCACATCAACTGGGACGCCTGGCAGAAGCCGTGCAGCACCCACGGCGAGAAGTTTTGCGAGCACTGCCGCGACAACCACGACATCAGCCTCGTCATCGACAAGCAGCTCCAGCGGGTACGCGGCCAGCTGCTGCACCGGGCCACCAAGACCGAAGAGTCCGACGCTCCCCTACCGCTACCGGCGATCTGCATCGCCGCACTGCGGCACCGCTACCAACAACAGCAGGCCGCACGAGAGAAAGCCGGCGACGCTTGGCATGACACCGGCATGATCTTCACGACCCGCTACGGACTGCCGGTCGAACCCCGCAACTTCAACCGCTCCTACGACAGCCGCATCGCCCGCGCAGGCATCCGAAAGATCACCGTTCACGACGCCCGACGCACCTGCGGTTCGCTGCTGGTCGACCTGGACGTGCATCCCCGGGTCGCGATGGCGATCCTGAGGCACGCGGACTTCTCGATCACGATGGAGATCTACAGCCAGGTCTCGTCGAAGACCACCCGTGAAGCTCTGCGGAGGCTCGGCGAAAGCCTCGACCAATGAGCCGTTGCTGTACTTCACTGCTATACAAGATCAGAAATGGCCACCCGGACGAATCCGAATGGCCTCTGACCTGCGTCGGGACGGCCGGATTCGAACCGACGACCCCTTGACCCCAGTAGTTGAAGGTCCCAGCGACGTGCTCAAGCATGTTCTCCCAGGTCGCGTGAAGTGTAAACCAGCCGAGTAAAGGAGTCATCGCACCACGCCCCCGCTCCAACCATCGATTTCCTCACGTTGTTTCAGGGGTTTTTCCGGTTCGTCGACGTACTGCTCGCCGGTCAGCTCGACCAGGTCGACGGCGCTGAGGAGTTCGGCGAGTGCGGGCTCGATGGCGAGGTTCAGAGGCTGCAGATCGCCAGTGCGGGCTCGTTGGTTCAGCAGCAGTGAGGTAGGAGGTGACGCTGCTGTTGCAGGGCCTTGCATGCGCGGCGCGAACGAGCAGACCGGCAATGTGGGTGCTCGGCAACGACGGGAGCAATTAGTTTGGGTAGGCGGGCATGACCCGGAAGATCATCAAGGCGTTTGGGAATTGGATGATCTTCAGACAGGATCATGCCCGCCCTAGAAAGTTCCTAAGCATCTAGACGAGACGTCAGAGGAAACGCAGGCCGCAGATCATACTTGGCCCTAGAAGTGACCTAGTTGAACCCTCAGAAACACCGAGAGGTCGCTTCGAACGGTATGAGCCCATCCACGCGATTTGCACTGAATTTCATTTGTATACCCCACTTTCGAACGTGGCCATACCCCGATACCCTCACTCGATACAGGTGTCCGAGCCAGAGGCCGTGATAGGAACTTGCGGACCAAGATCCAGAACTGCTCCCACTGGGATAGTTGTGTATATCCCGAGTGACCTCAACGCCGGTATTACAGTCGAACAGTTGATACCAGAGCGTCGACGTCTCCAGCCGAACATTGTCAGCCACGCGCCACGATTTATGTAATGCGAAGGTGAAGTTTGACCGCTGGCCGCAGAGCTTCACGACGATGTCATTGAAGTATTGAACCGGCGGAACATTGTAAGGGAGATTCTGGACTGTGGTATTGGCCGAGACACACTGATTTGCTTGTGATTCCGGTACGATTAGCACAGTCGTAGTGTTGGAAGGAACGCTCTCTCCGGAAATGTTCGTCGCGGCCACTTTAAACTCGTAGGTGTATCCGTATTGCAGGTAGCCCGCGGTCATCGATGTGCTCGTCGCTGGCAGCTTGAGCTTGATCCAGCTTCCGTAGCTGTTGTGGTAGCGGGTGCGCATATAGACGTTGTACACGACGCCGGCCGTCGGGCTCGCCTTCCAGCTCAAGTACGCCTCGTTGTCCCCGCCGAGGCTGGTTAGCTGCGTCGGCGGTTGCGGGAATGGCGGCATTGGCCGAGCCGAGGCGATGTTGGACAGTGAACTGTCGGGAGCTCCACCGGTGCCGATCGCCGCGACTCGGTATTCGTAGGTTTGGCCATTGGTTAGGTAACCGGCGACGAACGAACAGCAGGTGGAGACCGGCAGGTCGTACTTGCGCCAGGATTGTTGAGCAGTTGCATCCCGGTAGTAGACCCAGTACCAGACGCCTGGCGTCGAGCTGGCTGCCCATTTCAGCGTCACCTTGCCGTTGCCGGCGGTGGCCGTCAGGTTAGTCGGGGGTGCTGGCTGCGGGGCCACCGGTCGGGCCGAAACTGTGTTGGATGCTGCGCTGTCCGGGGCGCCGCCGCCACCGACTGCACGGATCCGGTATTCGTATCGGTCGCCGTTGGTTAGCTGGGTGCTGGCGAACGAGCAGCACGTCGAGACAGGTAGCTCTAGCCGTTGCCAGGAGGACTGTCCGGCCGAGACGTTACGCATCTCAATCCAGTACCACGCCCCCGGCGTCGAGCTGGCCGTCCAGGTCAGATCCACCCGGGCATTGCCGGCGGTGGCCCGCAGGTTCGTCGGTGGGGCCGGGGTCGGGGCCACCGGCCGCGCCGAGGCGATGTTGGACGGGGCGCTGTCCGGGGCTCCGGCGGCTCCGACAGTCACTACCCGATACTCGTACGTCTGCCCGTTAGTCAGCGCCGTACTGGCGAATGTGCAGCACGTGGTGACAGGCAGCCCTAGCCGCTGCCAGGTTCCGCCCGCAGGCCGCATCTCGATCCAGTACCACGCCCCCGCCGTTGAGCTGGCTGTCCAGGTCAAATCCACCCGGGCATTGCCGGCCCTGGCGATTAGGTTGGACGGAGCACCCGTTGGCGGTGCTGCAGGGCGTGCCGACGCAACGTTGGTCGGGACGCTATCCGGGTTGCCATTGGCGCCGATGGTGCGGACTCGATACTCGTAGGTGGTCCCGTTGGTCAGGCCGATGCTGGCGAACTCACAACAGCTTGTGACTGGCAATTCCAGCCGCTGCCAGGTTCCGCCCGCGGGCCGCATCTCGATCCAGTACCAGGCGTCGGGTTGACTGCTCGGCGTCCAGGTCAGGCTCACTTGGGCGTTGCCAGGGGTAGCGACTAGGTTCGATGGCGGCTCGGCCGGTAGCCCGATCGGAGTGACTCGCACTGTGTTGGTCGACAGACTGTCCGGCGCACCGTCGGCCCCAATCGCAGTGACCCTGTACTCATAGGTACTGCCGTTGGTAAGTCCATCGCTCAGGAACGAGCAGCATGTGTTCACCGGCCAAGCCAGTGCGGTGAATTGCGTTTCACCCGCAGTCACATTCCGCATGTGTATGCGGTACCAGACGCCTTCACCCGCGGTGGCCCATCTCAGAGTGACCTGCCGATCGCCGGCGGTGGCAACCAGGTTAGTTGGCGCTGGTGGCAGCGGAAACTTCGCCGTCGCCCCGGCGATGTTGGACGGCTGTGATTCTCCGGCATCATCGAAGGTGGTGACGTATGCCTCGTACTGGTGGTTGTGTTTGAGTCCCCCAAGAGTCATTTGCGGGCCGTCGCTGACCGGCCACTCCAGCCGGTGGAACTCCTCCGGTCCGCCCTCGGCGTTGAGGTCGCGGAGGTAGACATAGTGCCAAAGGCCCGGCGTCGAGGTCCAGGTGAGCTTGATCGTTCCGTCAGGCTGAGGGCTCGCGGTTAGTCCGGTCGGCGCGGCAGGGGGGTTCTTGTCCACCGTGGCCGTGGCCACCGGGGATTTCGGACCGATACCCGCGCCGTTGGCTGCGGCAACTTGGAACTCGAAGGTGTGCCCTTCCACGCCGAGGCCGAACACTGCCTCGTTGCCGTCGAAGATTCGTTGGTCCCACTCGACTGGTTCCGGTTGGCCTGCGGTGGTGTCCCGGTAGTAGACCACGTAGTGCGCGCCTTGGTCGGGAATCGGGTCCCAATCCAGGCTAATGGTGCCGTCCGGGCGGCCGGTGGCGGCCAGGTTTGTCGGCGCCTGAGTGGGTAGGCGCTCGATGTAGAGCAGTCGGTTGGGTGAGCCGGTCCCGGCGTTGCTCACCACCCCGGTCGTTGCCGCGTTAATCATTAGGCGCTGCACCTGCTCGGGTCCGTAGCCCGGGTGTGCGTCGAGGATCATCGCGGCGGCTCCGGAGACATGCGCCGCTGCCATTGAGGAGCCAGAGTATGCCTCGGTGGCGCTGGTTGAGCCGATGCCGGCCGAGGTGATCGCGTCACCGGGAGCGAAGAGGTCCAAGTCCGGCCCGTAGTTGCTTCTGCCCCACCGTGCGTCGGACTGGGTGGTGGCACCGACCGTGATGGCTGCGTCCACCCGAGCGGGTGACCAAAGGTCCGCCTCCTCGTCTGTGTTGCCGGCCGCCGCCACGACGGTTAGACCGGCATCGACGGCCCGCTGCACGGTGGTGTCCAGCGGCGAGTTGAACGGCAGCCGCCAAAAACCGATACTCATGTTGACCACCGCGGGGCCTTGGGCTTGGCTAATCACCCATTCCAGACCGCTGATGACGTCGTCAACGTCACCCTCCGGCCAACCCTCCGGTCCGGTGCAGTGCAGCACTTTCACCGAGGTGATCGAGGCTCCCTTGGCCACGCCGTGGCCCGCGCCACCGACCGTCCCGGCCACGTGGGTGCCGTGGCCGACACCGCAGTCGTCCGCCGGGATCCCCTCGTCGGCGAACGCGTTATAGCCATGCTCGGCCCGCCCACCGAACGTGTCGTGATCGACCCGGACGCCACTATCAAGGACGTAGACGTCGACTGACCCGTCATTTGGATACTCGTACCGCTGGTCGCGGCTGTTGTCCCGCTGGTCGATTCTGTCCAGGCCCCAGGACGGCGGGTTGGGCTGTACGCCGAGGGCCCGACCGGTCTGATTCTGCTCGACCCGGGCCACATCGGGGTGCCCGGCCAGGTCGTGCGCCTGCCCCTGAGTGAGGGTCGCGGAAAAGCCGCGCAGCAGCCTCGGGAAGACCCTCCCCGACTGGCCACCGTACTGGGTGGCGAGCTCTCGTGCGTAGTCGGCCACCGCGTACTCCGGCGTCGTTTCCCTGAGCTGCACGATGTAGCTGCCGGCGACTGCGGAGGGCAGGTCCGTGCCGCCGATGGCCTCGCTGACCGGTTTCGTGTTGTGCAGAACGACGGTCCGGACCGAAGATGCTGGTCCCTCACCGTTCGCGTTGACCGCGCTCACTTTGAACTCGTACGTGTGGCCGGGGATCAGAAAACCGGCCTCCTTGCTGGTGCTCGTGGCGGCCTCCGGCAGGCGGGCGAAGTGGGTCTGCCCGCCGGAGACGGTCCGCTGGTAGACCCGGTAGGAGGTCGCTCCGCTCACCGCCGGCCACGAGACCTGGACCCGGTCGCCCTGCCCGACAAGGGTGGGTGCCGCGGGAGTCGGAGGCACACCGGTCCCAGGGGCCGGCCGCGGCCAGTAGACCTCGACAAAGCGGGGCCGGCCATGCGTAACATTGCCGTACGTCCCCCCCGGGGTGAAGTCGTTGACGTCGTACGAGACCAAAAGCTTGCCATCCCGGGCCAGCTCGGGATGCACCCGTGCGTTGTAGACGAACAACCCCTGGGTCTGCGGCTCCGGCGCCGTGAACAGCTGGATCGGGCCGCTAAACGGTCCGGTCGGCGAAGTCGACGTGTACGCCACGAACTGCGGGTCGAATAGGAGGTTGTTCTCGTGGCTGACCCAGACGTACTGCGAGCCGACCTTCTGCACCCCGCCACCATCGACGCCGCTGATCACTCGCCCCACCTGGTTGAGATCCGTTGACCAGGTGGTGCCGGTCCAGAACTCCCATGTGCCGCTAAGCCCACCAGCAGGCACCCGCGCCAAATGGGCGAACTTCATCCGACCCGGTGCGCTCGAGAGGCCGTAGATGTAGGTCCACTCGCCGTCCGGGAAGATCCCCGCGCCCCAGCTGATCTTCGGGCCGAGCGGGAGATCAACCAGCGAGGTCATGGTCAGGTCGGGCAGGGAGAACGTCGCCAACTCCACGCCGGTCTGCTGGAAGTCCAGCGCCCCACTCCCGGTGCTGCGCAGCCGGTTGTAGATCACCTTGAGCGTGTTGCCCTCGACCGTACCGTCGCCACTCCAAAGGAACTCACCGGACTCTTCCGGCTTGACCAGTGCGGACGGCCACTGTGTGGTCCCGCCGTGCAGTGTGGTGGTGAGCGACGTGCTGTCTTGCACGACCATGACGTTGTTGACCATGGGCGAGTTGGTTGGCCGGCTGCCATCGGCGTTGACGGTTCCTAGGAAGGAGTCGGCGAATAGCCAAACCACCCGGCCGTCCGGCAGGACAACCGAAGCGGTGCCGTCCCCGCCGGTCCAGTGCCCGCCTGCGTTGCCGTACGCCGTGAACATGCTGTTCATCGCGGCGGCCGACATGCCGCCGGCCGGCAGACTTCCGGCGGCCGGACGGGACACCACCATCGAACCCACCGCCAGTACAAGTGTCAGGAATGCGGAAGTAGCTGCCCTTCGGCGCGACCAACGCCGACCCCCGGTTCTCATCATGATCGGCAGTGTCCCGACAGCCTCTTAAGAACCGGTAAACGAACTCCGGGGGGAGACGGCCTTCCCGTCCGGTCCGACTGCGACTTCAATGGTCGGCATGGCAAACGGGGTTGTCTTCGGCGTGCTCGGGCCGCTCATGGTTCGGAGCGCCGGAGACGAGCTAGTCATCAGGGAACCGAAACGGCGGGCGGTACTCGCTGCCCTCGTCCTCCACAACCAACACGTTGTCACCAGCCAACGGCTCATCGAGCTGGTCTGGGGCGACCATCAGCCGGCATCGACTCGCAAGGCTCTACACGTGTACGTGTCACGTCTGCGCCGGACGATCGCGTCCCTGCCAGGTGTGCAGTTGACCACGCACGGTGACGGTTACCGCTTGGTCTGCCCAGCTGAGTCGATAGACCTGCACCGGTTCCGTCGGCTGCTGTCCGAGGCCCGCCAGGCTCCGGACGATCGTGTTCGGTTGGCCCTGCTCCGGGCGGCGCTGGATCTTTGGCGCGGCCCGGCATTCGCCGACGCCGCCGGGAACGGGCTCCACGAGTGGGTCGCGCCGAGCGTGACGGAGGAGCGACTCGCCGCCCTTGACGACTATTTCGCCGTACAGCTGCGACTCGCTGGGCCGACAGCCGTGCTGGGGTCCCTCACCGCCCACGTGGCTCAGCATCCCACCCGCGAACGCACAGCAGAGCTACTGATGACCGCTCTTGACCGCGAGGGCCGACCGGCGGAGGCCCTGCGGGTGTTTCAACGGCTGCGACTCCAACTGCTGAACGAAGCCGGCACTGGGCCAGGCCCGCGAGCATGGACACTGCGCGGACGCATCATTGATGGAACGCACGTCATAGACATGGAACAGTCCTCCGAGTGGCCATACCTCCCGGGATACAGCCTCACCGGATTAATCACTAGGGGTGAACAACACGCCAGTGCTGGTGACTTGGACCAGGCGCTTGCGCTCCTCTATGCAGCTCGCGTCAGAGCTCGCGAAATCAACGACGAGGCGGCGGCACAGCGTGCAGCCGAGGCAATCTCTCGGACAGTTCGCCGTGGTGCCGGAGAAGGCAGAACGGGCGGATTATCGGCACCCAGGCGTGTGAGCGATGGGGCAGCGATAGCCCCGCCCGTATACCCGGCCTTCTGATCCGTAGCTGTGGGCAGTTCCGTCTTGTCGGACCGCCCACCACCAAGACCGAGGAGTCCCACGCTCCCCTGCCGCTGCCGGCCATCTGCGTGACCGCACTGCGGCACCGCTACCGCCAACAGGAGGCGGCCAGGGAAAAGGCCGGCGAGGCATGGCACGACACCGGGATGGTCTTCACGACCCGCTATGGGCTGCCGGTTGAGCCGCGGAAATTCAACCGCTCCTACGACAGCCGGATCGCCAGCGCCGGCGTTCCGAAGATCACCGTTCACGACGCGCGGCGCACCTGCGGTTGCCTGCTGGTCGACCTGGACGTGCATCCCCGGATCGCGATGGCGATCCTCAGGGGCACGCGGACTGGCCGTTGCCGTCACCTGGTACCAGGTGAGCCGCGAGCGAGTGGAAGGCGACGTAGCGCCCGCCCGGCGTGATGACCGGTCTAAAAGCTGTGGTCGTTGCCCGGCACGCCGGCCGAGGTCGCGCTGACCAGCGTGGTGCTGCCCAGCACAACGTCGCGTACAAAGATCTGGTCCCAGGGGTTGGTCTCGCCCAGCACCGTCGCGGTGCCCGGAGACGCGAAGGCGATGTAGCGTCCGTCCGCGCTCACCGACGTGCCGCTGCCCGCCATCGCCGACGTCGTCACTGACGGCGAAGCTGAAGCTTCCGCTGTCGGCCTACTTTCCGTTGCTGGACACGCTCACCCGGCTGGTGACCGGGTCTCCCCCGGCCGCCTGCGCCGGGGCCGGCAGCGCGCTGAACGCGGCAAGCCACAGCGCGCCTCACGCCCACCTCGTAGACCGCGGGGACAGCCAGCCGCCTCAGGTTGACGCATGCCGTTTCATGAAGCTTCTGCAGGGAGTGCAGGCGTCGATGGCCGACCCAATCCAGTCCTCGCCCGCCGCATCGACGCGGATCAAGCGGCCCGTTCTGCCGCTCACGCAGCCGCCGCGCCGCCCCGTCCGCTGACGCCTAGACTCCCCTCAACAACGGCGTATCACCGGGCTGCCCGACCGCACAGGTGGCACCCCGGCCATGCTGCACCGTGCGGTCCGGCCGGTCGCACGTGACGGTCAGCCACTCCCGCAGTGACCGCTGCTCCTGGTCGCGGCCGAGGAGTGGGACTACCCTATGCCGCGCGTCGAGCAACTCGGCGAGGCGCAGGGTCTCTGGGCCTGCCCCGTTTTGACGGACATCCGAGATCAGGGGACCTGGGGTCTCCGGGAGGATGTCCAGCATCATGGAGAACGTGGGGAAGAAGCGGTCGCGGCCTCGGCGGTCGTTCAGGGCGCAGTTCAAGGCCGGTTGCGGTGCATTAGTTTCGTCACGCTGGTGGCATGCCGCCGTTGAGCCTGGCCGAGCCCTCCGGCCACTACCTGCCGTTTCCCAAGCGCGAGGAGTTGCTCTGCTCAAGGCGCAGGGCAGGGTGTCCGCGCGATCGCCCGGGAACTCAAGCGGGACCCGGGCACGATCTCGCGCGAGCTGCGGCGCAACGCCGCGACCCGCAGCGGCAAGCGCGAGTACCGGGCCACCGTGGCGCAGTGGAAGGCGCAGGTCACCGCGCGGCGACCCAAGCCGGCGAAGCTGGCGAGCAACCCGTGGTTTCGCGAGTACGTGCAGACACGGCTGAGCGGACAACTGCGCCGTCCCGACGGGACAGTTGCCGCCGGCCCCCGACGACCTGGAAAGGGCTGAACAAGCCACACCGTGCAGACCACCGCTGGGCGACGGCCTGGAGCCCGGAGCAGATCAGTCGACGGTTGGTCGTCGACTTCCCCGACCATGAGGACATGCGCATCAGCCACGAGGCGATTTACCAGGCGCTCTACATCCAAGGACGCGGCGCGCTCAAGCGTGAGCTGGTGGCCTGCCTGCGAACCGGTTGGGCGCTGCGCAAGCCCCGTGAACGCTCGCGGAACAGGTCGCAAGGGCACGTCACCGCCGATGTCGTCTTGAGCGAACGACCCGCCGAGGTCGAGGACCGAGCGGTCCCCGGTCATTGGGAGGCGACCTCATGATCGGACTGAATCGCTCCGCCATCGGCACCGTCGTCGAGCGCACCAGCCGTTACACGCTCCTGGTCCACCTTCCCCGCCTCGAAGGCTACGGAACCGTCCCGCCGGTCAAGAACGGACCCGCCCTCGGCGGCTTCGGCGCCACCGCGATGAAGGGCGCGCTCCAATCGACGATGACCGCCATGCCCGAGGAACTGCTGCGATCCCTGACCTGGGACCGCGACCCTGGGGGAACCTCAGATTCGCCCTACCGACCAAGGAATCCAGGCGCCAGCGGTATGACTCTTGACTCGGCCTATCGGCCGACCAGATTACCCGTCTACGTGCGTCGATAGTTCAGTCGACCAATGCCAGCCAGCCTGACAGGCTTGGTGCCGTAGCGGGTCGACCGAAAGCCGATCGCACGGCAGCGAGTTCACCTACGGCGCATCCAGTTGATACCAGGACGGGTTGGCAACAGGAACAACTTTTACGAGCAACCGTCCGCAATGTATCGACATCCACAACTGTTCCAAGCAGTCGCTCCTCGTCGTCGATTTCGTTGAAGACGACGTCGATGACGCTCGCCAACAGGCAAAGCCTCCGAAATCACTGGCGGGTCGGATGCGGGCCGGGAAGGTCGGATGCAGGTCAAGGGATCTGCCGAGTCAAGGAATCCACGAGCACCAAGCACTCAGACACCTTGACCAACCCAGCAGCAAAGAGAGGGTTTCCACAGGCTCTGACCTGCGGAAACCCTCTCGCTGTCGGGACGGCCGGATTCGAACCGACGACCCCTTGACCCCCAGTAGTTGAAGGTCCCAGCGACGTGCTCAGGCACGTTCTCCCAGGTCGCGTGAAGTGTAAACCAGCCGAGTAAAGGAGTCATCGCACCACTCCCTCGGGCCGGATACAACGGCTGCTGAATACGGCCAACTGGCACGCGGACGCTGTCCGCGATGACCTGCGTGGCTTTCGGACAATGCACAGGTCGTCAACGAGATCGGCTTCCTAAACAGCAAGACGTCTCATGTAAGAGGTACGGCCACGACGGCCACGGCGCCAACCACTAGCGCGCGGATGGACCAGGTAATGCGGGTGAACTTTCGGTGGGCCACCATGTTCGCGGCCCAGATTTGCTCTCGGCAAAACCCCGAACAACTTGCACAACACGAGCCATGCGTCCCCGCCTCCTCCCGGTGCACTTCCCTGACCTTCGAGACCTGAACTCATCCGGTTGTCCCAGGAGTGACTGCGTAAGAGTTCCACACATCGCCACACAGATCGCGGTCAAGCCGACTCGAACGGACACGCCCGACCCAGGCCACGCACGACGTACCGAATCCATGTTAGCCAACCCGTCCGTCCGGTGCCGCCTACGGCGCGCGGCGCCACTGCTACGGTCAGGTGGCTCGCCGTTCCCTGGCCGCCGGTGGCTCGCGTTTCGAGTGATACCACCCCCGTCAGTCGGCGATTCAGGCCGGCATCTCCACTGCGCGGGGCCAAGCCATCGACGATGGTGCTCGGACGTCGGCAGGGAGATGTGGCACGAGGGCGACGAGCTGGAGGTTCTCTGACGGCGGGTTCTGCGATCTCGCGGCTGGGCAGCCAGGCCGAGTCGGTGACCCTGCGGCTCAGCTCCGCAGGTAGGCCAGCACCGCGAGCACCCGCCGGTGGCCGTCCGTCGTGGCCGGCAGGTCGAGTTTGCTGAAGATGTTGCCGATGTGCTTGTTGACCGCCGCGTCCGTGACGTGCAGCCGCTTGCCGATGGTGTCGTTGGAGCGGCCCTCCGCCATCAGCGCGAGGACCTCGAGCTCGCGGGCGGTCAGCCGCTGCCTCGGATCCGGCCGCCGACTGATCAGTTGGCGGACCACCTCGGGATCGACGACCGTCTCCCCGGCCGAGACCTGTTCGACCGCAGCGTTGAACTCCACGACCGCGCCGACCCGGTCCTTCAGGAGGTAGCCGACGCCCTCGCCGTTGTCGGAATCCAGCAACTGCGCCGCGTACGACTGGTCTACGTACTGGCTGAGGACCAACACGGGCAGGCCGGGGTTGGACCGACGGAGCCGTACGGCGGCTCGCAGCCCGTCGTTGGCGTTGCCCGGCGGCATCCGGACGTCGGTGATGATGATGTCCGGGCGCCGGGCCTGGACGGCGTCGGCCAGCGCTTCGGCGTCCGCCACCGCGTCGATAACCTCGTGCCCAAATCGGCCGAGGATGCTCACCAGGCCCTCCCGAAAGAGAGCGGAGTCCTCGGCAAGGGTCACCCGAAGGGGCATGGAATCTCCATCAGTACGAGAGTCGGACCGCCCGGCGGGCTGGACACCCGCATGCGCCCATCCAGCACGGCCAGGCGGTCCGCGAGCCCAGTCAGCCCGGTCCCGGCGGAGGCATCCGCGCCGCCCACACCATTGTCCCTGACCTCCAGGACCAGAATGTCGGCGTGGTGCCGCCCGATCAGCTCGACCCGATCGGCCCGGCTGTGCTTGGCCACATTGGCCAGCGCCTCGGTGACGGCATAGTAAGCAGCGGTTTCGACAGGCTGCGGCAGCCGTCCGGTGAGCCGGAGGTCGAGCGAGACCGGCACCGAGAACCGGCTGGCCACCTCCTCGAGCGCGGCGACCAGCCCGTTGTCGGCGAGCACCTGCGGGTTCAGCCCGCGGACCAGGTGGCGCAGGTCGGCCAACGCCAGGGCGAGCTGCTCCTGCGCCGACCCGATCTCGCGGTGGAGCGAGGAGTTCTCGGGCACGTCCAGGGTCATCAGGCCCAGCATCACGCTGAGCGAGACGAGCCGCTGCTGAGCGCCGTCGTGCAGGTCGCGCTCGATGCGCGCCCGCTCGGCCTCGAACGCGTCGAGCAGCCGCACTCGTGACTCGCTGATCTCTTTCAGGTTCGGGTCGACTTCGTCGTCCCGAGGCGCGAGGACAATCCGGCACAGCGTCGCGCGGGCACCCGCCCAGGCGGTCAACGAATAGGGTGCGGCGAGCAGCAGCAGTACGCCCAGCACAGCCCAGGGCCAGGCGTACGGATCGTCGATCGGCGCGCCGATGCACAGCGCCGGCACCACAAAGGCCAAGCCGAGCACGGCGACGTCGACCCACCAGAGCGCGGTCAGCGAGATCACCATCAGGATCAGTTCGCGCCAGGTCGCCGACTCCTTCAGCCGGGTACGCAACCATGCGCGCAGCCCCGACTCCTCCGGTGGCCGGTGCGGATCCTGGATTCCGTCCAGGTCCACCAGCCGCAGCCGCAGCCGCTCCAGGCGCGCGAAGGGCAGTCCCATCAGCGCGGCGGCCAACAACAGCACGACCCCGACGACCACGACGACGGTGAGAATGCCGACGGTGACCACCGCGACGAACAGGCACATCGTGAGGGCGCCGGCGAGTACGCCCGAGAGCAGGTAGAGCAGGGCTCGCCAGGGCCAGGCCGAGGCAAGGAATCCGACTGGATGCAGGGCCATCGCCTGCCAGGCGGTCCGGCTTCGCATCTCGCCACCTCTTCGCACCCCGCCACGGTAGGCCAATGACCGATCCTGGCGCGGTGGTGCGGGCTCTACCAAAAAGACTATTTCCAGGATCAGTGCATGCCACACAGTCCACACGATCGAATCAAGGCATGACTGCGACAAAACATTCGTCTGTGACGACGGCGGTCGAGCTTCGTGCCGTGCACAAGGTCTATCAGCGAGGTACCCAGGAGGTTCAGGCGCTGGACGGCGTGTCCATCGGCTTCCCGACGGGCACCTTCACCGCGATCATGGGCCCCTCCGGCTCCGGTAAGTCCACGCTCCTGCAGTGTGCTGCCGGCTTGGACGAGCCCAGCGCGGGGCAGATCTTCGTCGCCGGGGAGGACATCAGCGGGATGGACGAGCGTCAGAGAACAGCACTACGGCGGGACCGGATCGGCTTTGTGTTCCAGGCCTTCAACCTGGTCGCGTCTCTGACCGCGGCGCAGAACGTGGAGCTGCCGCTGCGCTTCGCCGGCCGCCGCCCCGACCGTGCCGAAGTGACACGGGCCCTGTCCGCGGTCGGCCTCGGCGAACGCACCGGGCACCGGCCGAGCGAGCTCTCCGGCGGTCAGCAGCAGCGGGTCGCACTGGCCCGCGCGCTGATCACCCGGCCCGACGTGCTGTTCGCCGATGAGCCGACCGGCGCGCTCGACACCAAGACCTCGCGCGAGGTGTTGTCGCTGCTGCGACTGCTGGTCGACCGGCAGTCGCAGACCACCCTCATGGTCACCCACGATCCCGTCGCCGCTTCGTACGCCGACGTGGTTATCTTCCTCAAGGACGGCCGGATCGCCGACCGCCTGGAGCTCGATCCGACCGACGGGTCGAAGCCCAGCCGGATCGCCGCCCAGATGGCTCGGCTGGAGGCATGATGCTGGCCGCAGCCAACATTCGCGAACACTGGAGGGCTTTCCTCGCCACCTTCCTCGCCGTCGTCGTCGGCGTCGGCCTGATCGCCGTCACCTTCATCCTCTACGACTCGGGCCGGCCGCGGCCCCAGCCCCGAGTGGCCGACGCCCCGGTTCTGGTGGTGTCGAACCAGGCGGTGGACCAGACCGGTGCTGTCCGGGACCGCGTGCCGTGGAGCGAGAGCGAAGCCGCTGACCTGGTCCGGCAGCTCGACGGGATCGACGGCGTCGAGGCGACGATCATCGACCGCAACTTCTATGCGCAGGCCTTCGCCAACGACGAGCCGGTGGCCGACGAGGCCGCGATGGAGGCCGGACACGGCTGGTCCAGCGCCCGGCTGGCGACGTACCGGCTGACCGCTGGCCGAGCGCCGCAGGCAGACAACGAGGTGGTGGTCGGCACTGATCTCGGAGTGCCCGCCGGATCTGCTCTCCCGATCGGCCTCACGGACGGCATGCACACCTACACGGTGAGCGGGACGACCGATGGCCACGGCTTCTACTTCACCGACGCCGAGGCCGCCCGACGGGACACCGGGGTAACCACGACCGGGCTGCTGGTGTCGCGAGGATCCCCCGTCTCAGACATCGCCGACCGGGCCGGCAGCATTGTCGGCGACGCCGGCTCCGCGCTGACCGGTGACGCCCGAGGTGTCGTGGAGCCTGGCTACATCACGCACAAACGGTTCCTGGGTGCTCAGTTGATCGGCGCGATGGCGGTCATGGCCCTGTTCACCACGATCTTCGTGGTCGCCGCCACCCTGGCCCTCGCCACGACGCAGCGCCGCCGCGAGATCGGGCTGCTGCGCACGATCGGCGCCGACCCGCGCCAGATCCGCCGCATGGTGCTAGGTGAGGCGGCCATCGTCGGTCTGCTCGGCTCGGTGGTCGGCTGCCTCGCCGGCATATTCGCCGCGCCCGCCATGCTGACGTCACTCGATCGGCTCGACGTCACGCCGCCCGACTCCCGGATCATCATCTCGGCGTGGCCGTTGCTGGCCTCCACCGCGGTCGGCACCGGGGTGGCTGTGCTGGGCGCATGGGTGGCCAGCCGCTCGGCCGCCCGGGTGGCACCGATCGAGGCACTGCTCGACGCCGCGACGGAGCAGCGTCCGATGCGCAGGGGCCGCTGGATCGCCGGGCTGGCCATCCTCGGACTTGGTGTGGTGCTGGCCTTCATGACCGCGGTCGGTGATGCGGACGGCCGCCTCAACCTGGCGATTGGGACATCGGTGTGTCTGATCGCCGTCGCAGCGCTGCTGGCGCCGATCGTCATCAGGCCGGTGGTACGCCTGGCGACGGCGCCGTTCGCCCGCCGGTCGTCCGGCGCGGGCGCGATGCTTGTCCGGGCCGAGCTGCTCAACGCGACCCGGCGAGCCGCCTCCACGGCCGCCCCGGTCATCGTCGCGGTCGGCTTCGCCGTCCTGATAAGCGGGCTGGTCGACACCATGCGGATGGCCTACCCCGCCGAGACCACCAAGCAACTGGCCGGGCAGGTGCTCATCGACCCCGGCAACGCGCCCGGTTTGAGTGACGCGGCAGTCACGCAGAACCCGGTCGGCCGGGCCGCCCTGCCGACCCGCCTGTTCGTAGCCCGGCCGGACGCTGGCGACACCGTGATTGACGGGGTCGGATCGCGAGATCCTCGCTGGTCGCGGCCGGGCGAAGCGGTCCTGGACACAACCATGGCGAAGTTCCTGAAGCTCCAGGCCGGCGCGACGGTCACCGTACGGTTCGCCGACGGCCTCATCACCCCGTTGCGGGTCGCTCAGGTGCTGCCGCCCGACCAGGCTCGTGGTTCGTTCGTACTCTCCCGGGACACGGTACGTGAGCATGACCCTACGGCCCTGACCGACAACATCTTCATGGCCGCCGACCAGGCGCCGGCTCACCTCAGCGCGGGAGCCCGGTTGCAGAACGCCGAGCAGTTCGCGCTGGAGGAGTACAACACCGACGCGAAACTGACGGACAACCTGGCCATGATGCTCACGGTGGTCGCGATCGGCTACAGCGGCCTGGCAGTAGCCAACAGCATGGCTATGGCGGGATACGGGCGACGCACCGACTTCGCCGTGATGAAGTCAGCCGGCGGCACCCGGCGGCAGCTGCTCGACTTCGCCGTCAGCGAGACCGGGCTGCTGGTGCTCATCGGCTCGGTGCTGGGTCTGCTCGCCACCCTGCCAGCGCTGGCCGGCGTCGCCTCGGGCCTGAGCGCTGAGACAGGGACCCAGGTAACTGTGCACCTCAACGGGGGCACCCTTACCTGGGCCGTCCTCGGCAGCCTGGTTATGGCGACGGCCGCGAGCGCCTTCGTGACCTGGAACGTGATGCGCCCGCGCAATAGGTAAGCGAGGCCCTTCTGTTGGAGCCCGAGGGAGGCGTACCCCCGTCGCCGCCCTCGGGCTCCTCCGTGCGCAACCGCCTCTCGACCCGGGCAACCTATAGAAACGATGTAGCAACCACCGGTCTACTCGGCCTCGCCCAGACACGGGGAGGCGAAAATATGATCACCGGCAGATCGCGATCTTCCGACCGATGGCTGCGGTCGTCGCCCGGCCCGGCGGTTCCTGCGCGTCGCCTGGTTTGTCTGCCGCACGCAGGCGGGACAGCCCAGGCCTACCGCACCTGGCAGGACGGCGTGCCAGGCGACACCGGCGTCTACGCGGTGCAGTATCCCGGCCGACAGGACCGGCTCCGGGAACCACCGGCGACCTCGATCGAGCAGTTGGCCGGGCGCCGTTGCGTTGAGGGATCGACGGACGTGTTGAACCCTCCTCGGTCCGAGGTCAGGTCGGCTGGGCGAGTTCGGTGAACGCTGCGGCTACCCGTAGAGCGGGCGGGGCGTCGACGGCGAGCTCGTAGTGTCCGCGGCGCAGGTTCTGTGTGAAGGCGTGTCCAGCGATGATTACCTGTGCTGTCTTGTCCGTTCGTAGCCCGCACATCGGTTTTAACCGGTGTGTGAGCTGGCTGTGATCAGCCTCGATCGGATTGTTGGCGTACTGCTCGACGTGGTGCCACGCGGACGGGATCAGCTCGTCGAGGACGCCGGGGTAGATCGCGGCGGCGTCGGTTACCACCTCTGCGGGTGTCGCCTTCAACGTCGACAGCGCCCGTCGGAAGAACCGCCGGGCCGCGTCGGCATCACGGCGGGCTGAAACGAGCGCGTCGATGACCTGCCCGTACTGGTCAACTGCCCGGTACACGTACCGCCACACCCCCTTGACCCTGACGTACGTCTCGTCGACACGCCACCTGTCACCTGTCACCCGGTCGGTGGCGGCAGAATCGGGCGGCGTCGGCCAACAGCGGGGTGAACCGCTGCACCCAGGGGTAGACCGTGACGTGGTCGACCTCCACGCCGCGCTCGACCAGCAACTCCTCAACGTCGCGATAGGACAGGTTGAACCGCAGATACCAGCGCACCGCGACCAGGAACACCTCCGGCGGGAACCGGAACCCGACGAACGTCGACTCCGGAAGCAGCCACGGGTCAGGCCGGGTTGATGACTTCACTGCTCAAGCCTGCCTCAATCTTGCCAACGCTCAACGCAACAGTGCCGCTTGGACTGGATGCTTGAATACGCCGGACGCACCGACGCGGTCGCGATCTATCGGACTGCCCCAACATGATGACCAACCAGAACAATGCAGGGCAGGGCGACGGGTCACGGAACAGGCGGACGGGGCGCCGGAAAAGCTATTGAAGCTCGACGAGCTGCGGCGGGACCTCGCAACCGAGTTCGACCGGTCAGTCAGCGGCTCGCCGTCGGCGGTCGGCATCAGGAAGTGCGGCCAGAAGAGCCGATAGCGGCACAGGGGTAAACATGTCCTGTCTGCCCGAAATCGCCTGCCGTTAAGAGGTCCAGCAGCGACCACAACGACGCCAAGGCAGTACGCCTACCAGGCAATTCACGGCGGAGGCAACCAAGACCGGCTCGCAAAACCACCCGGGTTAAGGGTTCAAGCAGCGCCTCACACGTCACTTCATCGAGCCAGAACTATAAATTGAGGGTTTCCGCAAGTCACTGACCTGCGGAAACCCTCTCACTGTCGGGACGGCCGGATTCGAACCGACGACCCCTTGACCCCCAGTCAAGTGCGCTACCAAGCTGCGCCACGTCCCGTTCCCGCGTGGTTTCCCCCGCGACAACCGGTACAGCTTAGCGCAGCGGCCCCGGGTCACCCGCACAGGCCCCACCCGCACCCCGAGGTGGCCGAACCACCTCACAACCCCTACAGCGTCCTAGGAGGGTGGGGTGGGGAAATGCCGGATGGGCGCGGGGCCCATCCGGCATTTTCGGTGTACGAATCAGCGTTAGCCGTGCGCCTTGCCGCGGCCACCGGGGCCGAGCTTCTTACGCGGGCGGACCGAGATCTCGATCGGACTGCCCTCGTACCCGAATTCCTCGCGGAGCTTGCGCTCGATGAAGCGCTGGTAGCCGGCGTCGAGCGGGCCGGTGGTGAAGAGCACGAACCGTGGCGGTGCCACCCCGGCCTGCGTCGCGAACAGGATCCGCGGCGCGCGTCCACCCCGTACGGGGTGAGGGGTGGCCTGCACCAGTGCGGTCAGCCACTGGTTGAGGTGTGCGGTCGGCACGCGGGTTTCCCAGCTGGCAAGGGCCTTGTTCAGGGCCGGGGCCAGCTTGTCCACTGCCCGGCCGGTCATGGCCGACAGGTTCAGGCGGATCGCCCAGGGGATGCGGCGCAGCTCCCGGTCGATCTCCTTGTCCAGGTAGTACCGACGGTCGGCGTCGACCAGGTCCCACTTGTTGAACGCGATGACCATTGCCCGGCCGGCGTCGGTCACCATCGACAGGATCCGCTGGTCCTGCTCGCTGATCGGCTCGCTGGAATCCAGCAGGACCACGGCCACCTCGGCGGCCTCGATCGCACCGGCGGTGCGCAGGCTGGCGTAGTACTCGGTGCCGCTGGCCTTACCGACCCGCTTGCGCAGCCCGGCCGTGTCCACCAGTTGCCAGGTCTGACCGCCGATGTCGACCAGGCTGTCCACCGGGTCCACAGTGGTGCCTGCGACCGAGTCGACGACCGCCCGCTCCTCACCGGAGAACCGGTTGAGCAGGCTGGACTTGCCGACGTTCGGTCGCCCGACCAGCGCCACCCGGCGCGGTCCGCGCGGCCGGTTCTCCACGATCGCCGGTGCTTCCGGTAGCGCGGCGAGGATGGCGTCCAGCAGGTCCCCGGAGCCTCGCCCGTGCAGCGCGGAGACCGGGAACGGTTCACCGAGGCCGAGCGACCAGAGTGAGGTCGCCTCCATCTCGATGGAGGTGTTGTCGGCCTTGTTCGCCACCAGGATCACCGGCTTGGCGCTGCGGCGCAGCATCTTCACCGCGGCTTCGTCAACGTCGGTGGAGCCCACCATCGCGTCGACCACGAAGAGAACCACGTCGGCGGTGACGACCGCCGTCTCGGCCTGCGCCGCGATGGCCGCGGCCCGGTCCTTGGCGTCCGGTTCCCAGCCGCCGGTGTCCACCACGGTGAACGCCCGGCCGTTCCACTGCGCGTCGTACGGCACCCGGTCCCGGGTCACACCGGGCACGTCCTCGACGACCGCCTGCCGGCGGCCGATGATCCGGTTGACCAGTGTGGACTTGCCCACGTTGGGACGGCCGACCACGGCCACCACCGGCTGCGGGCCGGCCTGCTCCTCGACGGCGACGTCGGGCTCACGCAGCTCGACCCACCCCGCACCCTCGCTACTCATGCGACACCCCGTTCAGTGAGCAGGTCGCGCAGCCGAGCCACGACCTCGTCGATGCCCAGCTCGGTGGTGTCCAGCACCACCGCGTCCGGCGCCTGCGCCAGTGGGTTGACCTTGCGGGTCGAGTCGAGACGGTCCCGCCGCGCCAGGTCGGCGGCGGTGGCCGCCACGTCGGCGGCGTCCTCGGCGCTGCGTCGGGCCGCGCGGGCTGCCTCGGAGGCGGTCAGGAAGACCTTGAGGTCAGCGTCCGGTGCCACGACGGAGCCGATGTCACGGCCCTCGACCACCATCCGGCCCGCGTTGACGATCATCTCGCGCTGTCGGGCGACGAGCAGCTCGCGGACGGCCGGCACCGCGGCGACGGCGGAGACCGCCCCGGTCACCTCCGGGCCCCGGATATCGGCGTCCACGCCGACCCCGTCGATCGTCACGGCGTACCCCTGCGGGTGGGTGCCGATGCGCAGGTTGACCTCGCCGGCGACCTTGGCCACCGACGCGGCGTCGGTGAGATCCACGCCGGAGCGCAGCACGGCCCACGTGATCGCCCGGTACATCGCCCCGGTGTCCAGGTAGCGCGCACCGATGCCAACGGCGAGCCGCCGTGACACGGTGGACTTACCCGAACCGGACGGCCCGTCCACAGCGACCACACATCGCCCGGTCCGTACGTTTTCCTCCACCGTGTCCTCCTCAGCCCGTACCTCACGGATCGCCCGGTGATCTGGCGCCGCAAGCGGTTGTCCATCGTCATCAATCATGCCGGGTCCGCCGGCGGACCCACGCGCGACGCCGCCGGAGGCGACCCACGCCACCCCCGGCGGCCGCGTTTCGGCCGTTGCGGAGCCTACCGGCTGCCGTACCCCGGAACCCGGGGGTCAGTCACCCACCGCGTTGAACAGGGCGGCGACCTCCGCGTTGGTCAACCGACGGATCCGCCCGGTGCGCAGGTCACCCAGTCGGATAGGCCCGATCGAGGTACGCACCAGCCGGGTGACCGGGTGTCCGACCTCCTCCATCAGCCGCCGGACGATGTGCTTGCGGCCCTCGTGCAGGCTGAGCTCGACCTGGGCGGATTTGCCCAGAGTGTCCACCACCTTGAACGAGTCGACCTTGACCGGTCCGTCCTCCAGCTCGATGCCGGCCAGCAGCCGCTTGCTCAGGTTGCGCGGGATCGGCCCGACCACCTCGGCGAGGTAGGTCTTCAGCACTTGGTACGAGGGGTGCATGAGCTTGTGCGCGAGGGTGCCGTCGTTGGTGAGCAGCAGCAGGCCCTCGCTGTCCGCGTCGAGCCGCCCGACGTGATAGACCCGCTGCTCCAGCCGGGCTCCGATGAAGTCGGACAGCTCGTTGCGTCCCTTTTCGTCCGCCATGGTGGTGACCACCCCGCGCGGCTTGTTCATCGCCACGTAGACCAGGCGAACGTCGACCTGGAGGCGCTCGCCGTCCACGTGGATCACTGCGGTGGCCGGGTCGACCTTGTCGCCGAGCTTGGCGACGCGCCCGTCCACGGTCACCCGGCGGCGGAAGATCAGGTCCTCGCAGGCACGCCGGGAACCCACGCCAGCGGCGGCGAGCACCTTCTGCAGGCGCTCAGCCCCCTCGAAGACAGGGGCGTCGGGTTTGGGGGAACGGTTATCGGGTCGCATCAGCAAGCTCTTCTACGTCGTCGGGCAGGAAAGGTGCGAGGGGCGGCAGCTCGTCTACGGTGTTCAGCCCGAGCTTCTCCAGGAACAGCGTGGTGGTCCGGTACAGAAACGCCCCGCTGTCCTGTTCGGTGCCGCACTCCTCGACGAGGCCGCGGGTCACCAGCGTACGGATGACCCCGTCGCAGTTCACACCCCGGATGGCTGAGATTCGCGAACGGGTCACCGGCTGCTTGTAGGCGACCACGGCGAGCGTCTCCAACGCCGCCTGGGTCAGCCGTACGGACTGCCCGTCCAACACGAACCGCTCAACGTACGTAGCGTATTCCGGCCGGGTGTACAGCCGCCACCCGCCCGCCGCCCGACGCAGCTCGAACCCGTGCCCGGTTGCGGTGTAGCCGGCGGCGATCTCGTCGAGCATCGGCCCGACCCGTTCGGCCGGCTGCTCCAGCACCTGGGCCAGGACCAGCTCGCTGACCGGCTCGTCGACCACCAGCAGGATCGCCTCCAGCGCGCCGCGCAACTCCGCGTCGGACAACTCCGGCGCCGGCTCCGGCACGGCCGGCGCCCGCCGTCGCCCCGCCGCCAACCGATGGGGTACGTCCCCAGCGGCGGCAGTCGGCTCGCTGGGCTGACCCAACGCGGGCTCACCCGGCTCGGGCTCACTCAGCGCGGGCTCACCCAGCGCGGGCTCACCCAGCGCAGGGTCACCTGGCGCGGGCTCACCTGCGGACGTGTCCGAGGGCGGTTCGCCGTTGGGGTCTTCGTCGGTCTCGTCGGAGGTCTCGTCGGAGGCGGGGGCGGACGGGCGGGGGCGCTCCCACGGGGGGACCCAGGCGGCAGCCTGGTCGGCCAGGGAGTCTCCGCGTTCCTCGTCACTCATCCCGCTCAGCCTCCGTCGTTTCCGTCCCGTCCGGTCCCCCGGGCTCCCCCGCCGCCGCGATGGTCGACTCGAGGTCGGCCGGGGTGCCGGCGTACTCGTCGACGTGCACCTCGGTGTCACCGTCGGCGGGGCCGGTCCAACGCACGGTCAGCTCCTCCAGGGCCTCCTCCTGCACGAAGGACACCAGACCCTCCCGGTACAGCTCCAGTAGCGCGAGGAACCGCGCCACCACCTCCAGGGTCGCCTCGCAGTCGGCGCAGAGCAGCGAGAACGTGGCCGTGCCGACCCGGCGCAGCCGGGCGCTGAGGATTGCCGCGTGCTCTCGGACACTGACCCGGACCATGTGCACGTGGGCGATGGAGACCTCCGGCACCGGCTTCGGGGTCATCGCCTTCACGGCCAGCTTCAGCAGCCGCTGCGGGCCGATGCCGAGCACCAGGTCGGGCAGCGCCTCGGCGTATCGGGCCTCCAGGCTGACCGCCCGCGGATACCGCCGGCCGCCGACGGCCTCCAGCTCGGCGATGTGGGCCGCCGCCTCCTTGTACGCCTTGTACTGCAACAGCCGGGCGAAGAGCAGGTCCCGTGCCTCCAGCAGGGCGAGGTCCGCCTCGTCCTCCACCTCGGCGGCGGGTAGCAGCCGGGCTGCCTTCAAATCGAGCAGGGTCGCGGCGATGACCAGGAACTCGCTGGCCTCGTCCAGGTCCCAGTTGTCGCCCATGGCCCGGATGTAGGCGATGAACTCGTCGGTGACCGTGTGCAGGGCCACCTCGGTCACGTCGAGCTTGTGCTTGCCGATCAGTTGCAGCAGCAGGTCGAACGGGCCGGTGAAGTTGGCCAGGCGCACCGTGAAACCGGCGGGCTGCACACCGTCGACCGCCGGGGTGGCGGCGTCGTGCGGCAGGGCCGGCGAGTCGAGGGGTGGCGCGGTCACCGCACGACCGTAGTCCACGAGGCGGGCACGGGGCGTTCCGGCTACCGCTCCGACTGGGCGGCGATCACCTCGCGGGCCAGCTGACGGTAGTTGCGCGCCCCGGAGGACGCCGGGTCCATCGTCGTGATGGGGGCACCGGCCACCGTGGACTCGGGGAACTTCACCGTCTTGGTGATGACCGTCTGGTAGACCTTGTCGCCGAACGCCTCCACCACCCGCTGGAGCACCTGCCGGCAGTGTGTGGTGCGGCTGTCGTACATGGTGGCGAGGATGCCCTCGAGCTCCAGGTCGAAGTTGAGCCGCTCGCGCACCTTGTCGATGGTGTCCAGCAGCAGCGCGACACCGCGCAGGCTGAAGAACTCGCATTCGAGTGGGATGAGCACGCCGTGCGCGACGGTCAACGCGTTGATCGCCAGCAGGCCGAGTGAGGGCTGGCAGTCGATCAGGATGTAGTCGTACTCCTTGCGGACCGTGCGCAGCACCCGGGCCAGGGCCATCTCCCGGGCCACCTCGTTGACGAGCTGGATCTCGGCGGCGGAGAGGTCGATGTTGGCCGGCAGTAGGTGCAGCCCCGCCACGTCCGTCTTGATGACGACGTCTTCGGCGGCGATGTCGTCCTGCATGAGCAGGTTGTAGATGGACAGGTCGAGGTTGTGCGGGTTGACCCCCAGCCCCACCGAGAGCGCGCCCTGCGGGTCGAAGTCGACCAGCAGCACCTTGCGGCCGTACTCAGCGAGCGCCGCGCCCAGGTTGATGGTGGTGGTGGTCTTGCCGACGCCACCCTTCTGGTTGGCCATCGCGATGATGCGCGCCGGGCCGTGCCGATCGGTGGGCATCGGCTCGGGAATGGGCTTGCGCATCGTGTAGGCAGCCGGGTCCGCAGGACCCAGGTCCGCGCCGAGCGTGGCCTGCTGCTCGCGGAGCTCCGACGTCCAGGTCTCGGCACGGTCACCGTTGCCAGCCATGTGCTCGTTGCCCCCTCCCGACGACCCACCCGGCGTCGGAGCCGTCCGACGTCCTTCGCGGCGCCGCTGCGCACCCCGGTCGTGTCGCCCCAGGAGGTCCGCGCCGATGCCGACTGTACGCCACCGACCAGCAGGGGGTTCGGCACCGGCCCGGCGTGTCGGAGCCGACCGTGACCGGTTCAGCCCCGGGCGCGCGGGTGGGCGGTGGCGTACACCTCGCGCAGCCGCTCGACGGTGACCAACGTGTACACCTGGGTGGTGGTCACCGATGCGTGGCCGAGTAACTCCTGGACCACCCGCACGTCGGCGCCGCCATCGAGCAGGTGGGTGGCGTACGAGTGGCGCAGGGTGTGCGGGGAGACGGCGGCGGTTCCGCTGACGGGCAGCCCCGCCCGGCCGGCGGCGCCGCGCAGGATGCCCCAGGCGCCTTGGCGCGACAGCGCGCCGCCGCGGGCGTTGAGGAAGACCGCCGGTGTGCCGCGGCCGGCGGCGGCCAGCCCGGGACGGGCCCGGACCAGGTAGGCCCGCACCGCGTCGACGGCGTACCCGCCGATCGGCACCAGCCGCACCCGGCCGCCCTTGCCGCGCAGCAGCACGGTGCCCTCGTCGGTGTCGAGGTCGTCCACGGCGGCGCCGACCGCTTCGGAGATCCGCGCGCCGGTGCCGTACAGAAACTCCAACAGCGCCCGGTCGCGTAGCGCGAGGGGCGCGTCGTCGCCGGTCGCGGTGATCGGGCCGGCGGTCTCCAGCAGCCGGATCACGTCGTCGACCGGTAGCGCCCGGGGCAGCCGGCGTGGCGGGGTGGGTGGGCGGACGTCGCGGCTGGGGTCGGCGCCGGCCAGTCCTTCGCGCAGCGCGAAGCGGTGCAGGCCGCGTACGGCGCTGGCCGCGCGGGCGGCCGACGAGACCGCCAGCGGCGGGTGTACGTCGTCGCCGGCGCGCAGCCGCGCCAGGTGCGACTCGACGAGGCCGGCGCCGACCGACGCGAGGTCGGCGACGCCGGCCTCGGCCAGGGTCGCGAGGTAGCGGTCCAGATCGCGGCGGTACGAGGTGAGCGTGTTCGCCGACAGGCCACGTTCGACGGTGAGGTGGTCGAGATAGCCGCGGACGGCACGGCGCAGGGCCGGCGTGGGCTGTTTGCCCACGCCGGCCGAGTCCGTGCTGCCGGTCAGCCTGCTACCGCTCAGGCCAGCGCGTCGGTCAGCGGGAGCACGTCCATGCCGTGCGCCTCGGCGACCGGACCGTAGGTGACCTGGCCGGCGTGGGTGTTCAGGCCCAACGCCAGTGCCGGGTCGCGGCGCAGCGCCTCGCGCCAGCCCTGGTTGGCCAGCTCCAGTGCGTACGGCAGGGTGACGTTGGTCAGCGCGTAGGTGCTGGTGTTCGGCACCGCGCCCGGCATGTTCGCGACGCAGTAGAAGGTCGACTCGTGCACCTTGTAGACCGGGTCGGCGTGGGTGGTGGGGTGCGAGTCCTCGAAGCATCCACCCTGGTCGATGGCGATGTCGACCAGCACGCTGCCCGGCTTCATCCGGGAGACCAGCTCGTTGGAGATCAGGGTCGGCGCCTTGGCGCCGGGCACCAGCACCGCGCCGATGACCAGGTCGGCGTCGAGCACGGCCCGTTCGACCTCGTACGCGTTGGAGGCGACGGTCTGCAGGTGGCCGCGGTAGATGGCGTCGGCCGAACGCAGCCGGGCGACGTTCTTGTCCAGCAGCAGCACCTCGGACTGCAGGCCCAGCGCGATGGCGGCGGCGTTCATGCCGGAGACGCCGGCGCCGATGACGACCGTCTTGGCCGCGTACACCCCGGAGACGCCGCCGGGCAGCACGCCGCGCCCGCCGCCGGTACGCATCATGTAGAAGGCGCCCACCTGCGGGGCGAGCCGGCCGGCGACCTCAGACATCGGGGCGAGCAGCGGCAACGAGCGGTCGGGCAGCTCGACGGTCTCGTACGCGATACCGGTGACCTTGCGGTCGATGAGCGCGTCGGTGCACTCCTTGGAGGCGGCCAGGTGCAGGTAGGTGAAGAGCACCTGCCCCTCGCGCATCCGGTGGTACTCCTCGGCGACCGGCTCCTTGACCTTGAGGACCAGCTCGGCGGTCTCCCACACCTCGTCGGCGGTGGCGAGGATCTTCGCGCCGGCGGCGGCGAACTCCTCGTCGGTGATGCTGGAGCCGACACCGGCGCCGGACTCGACGAAGACCTGGTGACCGCTGCGGGTGAACTCGTTGACGCCCGCTGGCGTGATCGCCACGCGGTACTCGTGGTTCTTGACCTCGCGTGGGATTCCGACCTTCACGATGCAGACACCTCTCTTCGGGGCTGCTCTCCCCCGACTGCTCGGTGCCGCAATGGCCCCATTGCCACCGCGGTTCACCGGTCCCGCCGGCGGCAGTCTAGGCGCGTCCGAACGCGCCGCGAGCCAGCACAGTGGCATCCGGTGCCCGGGTGTCCTGACGGAGTGTCAGGGCACCGACCGGGGCCGGCAGTGGGACCCCACCTCAGCCGTCAGGACAGTGTTCGCCACTATCGTCCCATCTGGCGGGCCCTCATGCTGACTGCGGCCGAGTGGATCACTACTGTGTCCGCCCATGACCACTCCTCAATATCAGCCCGGGTACGCCCCGGGTCAGTCCGACAAGAGCAAGGTCGTCGCGGGCATCCTCGGCATCCTGCTCGGCACCTTCGGTGCCGGTCGGTTCTACACCGGACACACCAAGATCGCTGTTCTCCAGCTCGTGGTCAGCCTCGTGACCTGCGGCGTCGGCGCCCTCTGGGGCCTCATCGACGGCATTCTGATCCTGGTCAACGGCGGCACGGACGCGCAGGGCCGGCCGCTGCGCGACTGACCCACCGCACCGAACGACCAAGGGGCCCCGCGGCACGCCGCGGGGCCCCTTCGCACGTACCCCTTCGAAGGGGTTGTGGCTCAGCGCGGCAGCGGCGCGTCCGCGCGGCGCAGCGTCGACCAGTCGGTGTCCCGGGAGCGGGCCGCGGCCAGCAGACCGGCCACCGCGGAGGCGTTGGTGATCTCGCCGGCCAGGACCATGCCGACCGCCTCGTCCAGGTCGATCCGGACGACCTGCAGATCGGCCTCCTCGTCGTGGCGCTCGTGGCGCTCATCGGCCGGCACCTCGGCGAGGTCCCGGGCGAGGTAGATCCGGACCAGCTCGTTGGTGAACCCGGGTGAGCTGTGCAGGTCGACCAGCACGTCGATCCGCTCGGCGGTGAGGTCGGCCTCCTCGGCCAGCTCCCGCAACGCGGCGGCCGGCAACTCCTCACCGGAAACGTCCATCAGCCCGGCCGGCAGCTCCCACAGGTGCCGCCCGACCGGATGCCGGTACTGCCGGATCAGCACCACCTGGCCGGCGTCGTCGAGCGCCACCACGGCCACCGCCCCGACGTGCCGGACGAGGTCGCGCAGCCCGGTCCCGCCACCCGGCATGGTCACCTCCTCGGTGACCACGTCGAAGATCCGCCCCCGGTAACGCTCCTCGCGGGAACGCACCTCGAAGCGGTGTTCACGATCGCTCACGACGCGGACGCCGCCTTCGTCGCGGCACCGTTACGGGCGGCCTTACGCGCCGTCGGGGCCTCCGTCGCCGCGTCCAGGTCGACCGGCAACTGGTCGGCCTGCGAGTACGCCACCGCAGCCTTCACGAACGAGGCGAACAGCGGATGCGGGCGGGTGGGGCGGCTCTTCAGCTCCGGGTGCGCCTGGGTGGCCACGAAGAACGGGTGCAGGCTCTGGTCCAGCTCGATGAACTCGACCAGCCGACCGTCCGGCGAGGTACCGGAGATGTGCAGGCCAGCCTTGGTCAACGCGTCCCGGTAGGCGTTGTTCACCTCGTAACGGTGCCGGTGCCGCTCGCTGATCTCGGTGCTGCCGTACGCCTGGGCGACGATCGAGCCCTCCGTCAGCGTCGCCGGGTACGCCCCCAGCCGCATGGTGCCACCCAGATCGCCCTTGCCGGCGACGATGTCCTCCTGGTCGGCCATCGTGGCGATGACCGGGTGCGCGGCCTGCTCGTCGAACTCCAACGAGTTGGCCCCGTCCAGGCCGGCCAGGTTGCGGGCCACCTCGATGGTCATGCACTGCAGACCGAGGCAGAGGCCGAGCAGCGGAATGCCGTTCTCGCGGGCGTACCGGGCGGTGCCGATCTTGCCCTCGATGCCGCGTACCCCGAATCCGCCGGGGATGAGGATGCCGTCCACGCCGGCCAGGGCAGCGGCGGCACCGGCCGGGGTGACGCACTCGTCGCTGGGCACCCAGCGCAACTGGACGCGGGCCCGGTGGCCGAAGCCGGCTGCCCGGATCGCCTCGCTCACCGACAGGTACGCGTCGGGCAGGTCGACGTACTTGCCGACCACCGCGACGGTGACCGTGTGCCGGGGCCGGTGCACCCGCTCCAGCAGGTCGTCCCAGCTGGTCCAGTCCACGTCCCGGAAGGAGAGGCCGAGCCGGCGCACCACGTACGCGTCGAGCCCTTCCCGGTGCAGCACCTTCGGAATGTCGTAGATGCTCGGGGCGTCCGGAGCGGCGACGACCGCCTCGGTGTCCACGTCGCAGTAGAGCGACAGCTTCTCCTTGAGCTTCACCGGGATCTCCCGGTCGCAGCGCAGCACGATCGCGTCCGGCTGGATACCGATGTTGCGCAGCTGCGCCACCGAGTGCTGCGTCGGCTTGGTCTTCAGCTCACCCGACGGCGCCAGGTACGGCACCAGCGAGACGTGCAGGTAGAAGCAGTTGTCCCGGCCCAGGTCGTGGCGGACCTGACGGATCGCCTCCAGGAACGGCAGCGACTCGATGTCGCCGACCGTGCCACCGACCTCGGTGATCACCACGTCGGGGACCTGGCCGTCCTCGTCCGGGTCGGCCATCGCCAGGATCCGCGACTTGATCTCGTTGGTGATGTGCGGGATGACCTGGACGGTGTCACCCAGATACTCGCCGCGCCGCTCCTTGGCGATCACATCGGAGTAGATCTGGCCGGTGGTGACGTTCGCCTTACCGGAGAGCGCCCGGTCCAGGAAGCGCTCGTAGTGCCCGACGTCGAGGTCGGTCTCGGCGCCGTCCTCGGTGACGAAGACCTCACCGTGCTGGAACGGGTTCATCGTCCCCGGGTCGACATTCAGGTAGGGGTCGAGCTTCTGCATCACCACACGCAGCCCGCGCGCGGTCAGCAGGTTGCCGAGGCTGGAGGCGGTGAGGCCCTTACCCAGCGAGGAGGCGACGCCCCCGGTGACGAAAATGTGCCTGGTCGTCCGTGCTGATGGGGCCAAGGCCTGCTCCCGTGTCGTCTGTCGCGGTCATGCAGACCGCCGTGCTTGATCAGCAGAGTGATCACGCGATCCACGGGATTTGACGGTAACACCTCCCGGGCGGGTACCCGCAGGCCGCACCCCAGGTGCGACACCACCGGGCCATCCCGACGACGCCCGGCGCTCAGGAAGCGGCAACCTCAGTCGATGACCGGGTGACCTGCCGGGGCGGTACGGCCACCGTCGGCGCGGCGTCCGGCGTCGACCCACCAGCGGTCGGCTCCCCCGGGTCCTCGGCGTCAGCGCAGCCGTCGGCCGGAGCAGGCGGGGGCGGCGCGACAGCCCCGAGCGCGCTCGCGCTCGGGGCGCTGATCGGGCGGGGATGGACCGCGCCCAGCGGCCCACCACCGCCGGTCGGGCCGTCACCCCCACCGGCCGGGCCGACCCCGCCGGATCCCGAATCGTCGTCAGCGCCGTCCCCACGGGAACGGCCCGGGACCGGCCGGGTGCGGTCGGCGGCATGCCGGAGCACCCGCAGCGACGCCAGAGCCGCCATCGGCACCACCAGCGCGGCGGCAGCGCCCGCCACGTCCAGCGCCGCGCCGTCGAGCACACCGCCGAGCATCGCGGCGACCACGGTGCCCGCCAACGCGGCCCGAACCGCCGGGTAGATGCCGAACAGCCGCATCAGCCCGCCCCACGGCTGCAACAGGCCGAACCACACCAGCAACCCACCAGCCAGCGCCACCACGGTCAGCGGGCTGTTGACCAACGTCTCGAAATTCTCCGTGCTCGACCGGTGCACGGTGAACCCACCCGTGCCGTCGCCGAGCGCGGAGAGGAACCGACCCAGACTGCCCCGCTCCGCCGCCGGACGGCGCAGGTCCACCACGGCGAACCCGATGCCGACCGCCAGGGCGGCCATGGTGGCCCAGGCCAGCCGGCTGACCGTCAGCCAGCCACCGGCGCTGATCACGGCGGCGACGCTGACCCCGGCGGTGAGCGCGATCGCACCGACCGGGTCGGCACCCAGGTACGGGCTGCCGACCACCACCACGGCGAGGCCACCCACGGCCACCATCACCGCCGGCCGCCAGCCGCGCTGCACCCGTTGGGCGAGCCACCCCCCGCTGAGCAACGCGCCGGCGAGGAACACCCCCAGGCCCACCGTGCTCAGCCCGGCGTACCGGCCACCCTGCAACGCCGAGTAGCCGACCACGCCGTTGAGCTGGAGGCGGGCCCCCGTGAGCACGTCCAACCCGACGACAAGTGTGGTGAGGCCGGCCACCGCGCCGACCGGGCCGAGGGTGCCCGCGTACCCGGGGGCGAACCGGACCGCCGCGGTGCCGGCGGCCACCAGCAGCGCGGTGACACCGGCGAAGATCCAGCCGGGGTGCTCGCTCCGCCACCAGGGCACCGCGTCGGCCAGCAACGCGGCCGGCACGGTCAACGCCGCCGCCACCAGCACCAACTCCACCACCGACACGACCCGCGCGGACACCGGCGTCGGCCCGCTCGGCCCGGCCTGCCGGCGTGCCCTGCGCAGCAGCGGCAGCACCGCGAGCGCCAGCAGCACCTGCACACCGGCGAGGAACGTGAAGAACCCGCCGGAGACGCCCCGCTGGGCGGCCGCCTCCCGGTCGGCGTCCGCCGGGGCGTTGATCGCGTCGGCCAGGTCGGCCGGACGGCCACCGGTGCGCATCGCCGGACGGCCGAGGAACAGTTGCTCCGGCATCGGCCGGCCCAGCGCCGCGAGGGCGGTCGGCGCGAGGTCGACCAGTTGCAGGTAACCGTCCCGGCCGGTGCTGGCCGAGGTGAGCCATCCCCGCTCCCAGCCCGGCCCGTCGGCGACCGCCACGTGCAGCCGCGACGGCTGGGCGGTGTCGGAGACCCCCGCGACCAGCACCAACGACCGCGGTGGCCGGGCGGCCAGCACCCGGGCCAGTTGGGCGTCCGCCGCTCGGGCCTCCTCGGCACGGGTCGCCGGGTCGGTCCCCTTGATCGTGCCGAGGTCGACGATGCTCAGCACGCACGAACCGAGCAGCACCCGGGGATCGGCCGGTAGCGCCGAGGCGTACCGGTCGACGCGGCCGAACGGGCGGGCGGCGGCCACCGCCGCACCCGGGCCCACGGCGACGGAACAGCGCACCGACTCCGACAGCGATCCGGGCACGGCGCCCCAGGGCAGCCGCTGCTGGTTGTACTGGACCACGCTCTCCTGGTCGGGCAGGTTCGCACCGATGCCGTCCGGTTGTTCGACGGCCACCCCTGCCGCAGGGCAGCCGCCGGCCGACCGGCTGCCGTTCCACGCCGCGAAACTGCCCGCGCCCAGGGTCAGCCAGCCGTCCACCGGGCAGGTGGGTCGGTGCGCGGAGCGCACCGACAGCGAACCGATCGACCCCTCCTCGGCCATCCGCCACAACGTCGGGGTGCTCTGCGGATCCACGTCCTCCCAGCGCAACCCGGCGACCCCAGCCAGCACCACGAAGTCGGCGGTGCGGTGCGGGGCACTCTGCGGTGGACGGGCGGCCAGCGCGGCGACGCCCAGCGACACCACGAGCACGGTCAACAGGGCGGGGGCGATTCGGCGCAGCATCACCGGTGTCCCGTTCTCGGGGCGTCGGAGTCCGGGGCCACCGGACCGGTGGGGTCCGCGGACAACTCGGCGTAGAGGGCGGCCAGCGCGGCGACGGTGTCGGTCTCGGTCGGCCACGTCGCCGCCCGTTCGACGCCGCGCCGGCCCAGCTCGGCCCGGGCCACCGGGTCGTCCAGCAGCGCGCGCACCGCCGCGTCGACCGCGTCCACGTCGCCGGCCGGCACCAGCGTGGCGGCGTCGCCGACCAGCTCCGGCAGCCCGCCGACCGCGGTCGCGACCAGCGGTACGCCGGCCCGCAGCGCCTCCTGAGCGAAGAGCTGCCTGGCCTCCCAGTCGCTGGTCACCACCGCCAGGTCGGCGCCGGCGAGCAGGTCGGCCACGTCGGTGCGATGCCCCAGCAGGGTCACCGGAGCGCGAGCCGCGGAGGTCCGGGCGGCCAGCGGCAGGTAGGCCGGCCCGCTGCCGGCGATCACCACGACCGGCGGCGGGGTACGCGTACGCCAGCGGGCCGCCGCGTCGATCAGCACGTCGTACCGCTTCTGCGGGTGCAGCCGACCAACCGAGACGATCAACGGCTGCTCCGGGCGGACCCCGAACTCGGCGCGTACCGCCGCCGGGCGTCGACGTGGCGCGGGCAGCGTCGGCGCGGCGACCGGGGCGAGCCGGGCGTCGGCGGCGCCCAGCGCGGCGGCCCGTTGCACCAGGTCCGTGGAGGCGCCGAGGGCCATCCGGGCACCCCGGGCCACCACCCGTTCGACGAGTCGGGACACCCCGCCGCGCAACCCGCCCGCGAGCACCGCGTTGTGCCAGGTGACGATCAGTGGGGCGGCGGGACGGGCCAGCACGGCGACCAACCCGGCACGCAGGCCGTGGGCGTGCACCACATCGACCCGGGCGGCGGTGAGCACCCGACGCAGGGCAAGCACCGCCCGGGCGTCGGCCGGAGTCGGGCTGGCCGGGATCTCCACCGGCTCGAAACGCGCACCGACACCGGTGAAGTCGAACTGCTCCTGGGTCGCCGCGGGCCCGCAGACCAGGACGGTGGCGCCGCCCGCGACGAGGCCACGTGCCACCGAGCGGACGTGCTGACCGACCCCGCCGGTGCTCGACGCGAGCACCAACGCGACGGTGCCCGACCAGCCGGCAGGCAGAGCTGGCTCACTCATCGGGTTGCCGTCCCCTTCCCGTCGCCCCGCTCCGACGTCGACGCGCCCGGCGTCGGCCCGTCGCCCCGGCCCCGTGGCCCCCGCCGGCCCAGACGCCGCAGCACTCCGGCGAGCAGTGGCTGTACGTCCCGCCGGTCGACGAACCAGACCACGGCGAGGAACACAACCCCGACAAGAACCCCGGACAGCATGCCCTGACCGAGTGCCGCCGCCATCGTCGGGGTGCCGCCGCCCGGCGTGTCGAGCCATTGGGTGAGGCCCAACCCGGCGAGCGCGGCGAGCACACCGGCGAGGCCACCGGCCGCCCCGGCCCGTGCCGCGCCGGCCAGTGCGGGACGGCCGGCGCTGCGCAGCACCGCCAGGAGCAGCAACGCTCCGAGCACCAGCATCCCCACCGAGTTGGCCGACGTCACCGCGAGCACCCGATCCCGCAACGGCAGCAGCACACCGAACAGCAGGGCGACGGGTGGCACCGCCAAAAAGCCGACGGCGGTGGCGACCGTCGCCGCCCGGGTCTCCCCCCTGGCGTAGAGCGCCCGGGTGAGTACCGCGAAGAGGCCGTAGCCGACCAGGCCCGGGGCGTACCCGATGATCGCGGCAGCGGCGGTCGAGGCGGTGGACTCGGGGAAGAAGAAGTGCCCGACCGGTCCAGCGGTCCCGATCAACGCGGCCGTGCCGAGGCAACTGAACAGGAGCACCCCGCGAACGGCCGGTGCCAGAGTCGCCCGGTAGGTGTCCTCGTCACCGGCGGCCCGCGCAGCCGCCAGAGTCGGGTAGGCCGCGATGGCCAGTGGCACCGCCAGCACCGCCCACGGCAGCAGGTAGACGGTCTGCGCCAGGTTGTAGACGCCGGGATTGGTCGCGGCGCCGTACGTGACCTGGTTCAGACTGACGATCAGGGCGATCTGCTGGGTAGTGACGGTGACCGCGCCGGCCACCGCCAACCCGCCGACCCGGGCCCGCGCGTCGGCGGGGAACCCGAACCCGGGCCGCAACCCCAGGTGTAGCTGGCGGACCGGGATCAGCAGGGACAACGACAGCACCACCACGCCGAGGGTGGTGCCAGCGGAGAGCAGCAACTCGCCACCAGGGCTCACCCCGCCGACGGTGGCGTAACGGCCCTGTGTCGCGGCGAACACCAGGTAGACGACGATGACGGTGAGACTGGACAGCAACGGAGCGAGGACCGGCCAGGCGAAGCGGCGGTGTGCCTGGAGCACGCCGGCGAGCACGATGCCGATCCCGTACAGCGGCAGTTGCGGTGCGAAGACCCGCAGCATCCGGACGCCGCTCTGCTGCTGGGCGGCGGTCAACCCGTCGCCGAGCAGCCCGATCACCGGCCCGGCGGCGAACACCACGAGCAGCGCGAGCGGGACCAGCAGAGCCAGCGTCCAGGTCAGCAGCGCGCCGGTGGTCCGGGCGACAGCCGTCCGATCGCCGGCCGCGACCGCACCGGCCAGCAGCGGTACGACCAGGCTGGCCAGCGCTCCCCCGGCGACGATCTCGAAGATGAAGTTCGGCACCGCGTTGGCCACCACGTAGGTGCCACCGAGGTCAGTGTGTCCCAGGCCCAAGGTGAACACGGCGGTACGGCCGAAGCCGGCGAGCCGGCTGAACACGGTGAGGACGGCGATGAGCGCGGCTGCCCCGGCCAGCCGGCCGGCGCCGGCGAGGGGTGCCGGTCTGGTCACGTCAGTCGGCGCGTCGGCCCAGTGCGTCGAGCTCGCGCAGCCCCGGGGTCCGCTGGATCACGGACGTGAAGCTGACCTTCTCGCTGGCGGCGGTGAGGCCGGCGAGCACGGCGAGCAGACCGGCCCGGCCGAGCGGGCCGGTACGGGCGGCGAGCGCGACGCCGAGCAGCGCCCCAAGCGCGTTCGCGCCGCTGTCGCCGAGCATCACGTCCTCAGCCAGGTCGTCGTGGAGCAGGCCGGCGGCGGCGCCCGCGGCGCCCGCGGCGATCCCGCCGTGCGGGCCACCGGTCAGCGGCGCGGCGAGCAGCAGCCCGGACTTGAGGGCACGGCCGGGCCGCAGGTCGAGCAGGTTGAGCAGGTTGGCCGTGCCGGCGATCACGCCGGCGCCGAGCAGCACGTCGACGCCCCGGCCGAACGCTCCGTGGCGCTGTCGGCGGGGGTGCGCGGCGACCCGGGGGTCGGCGGCGAGCAGCGCGGCGGCGCCCAGCCCGGCGGCGCCCACCCCGACGACCTTGACCAGGCCAGCGGTGACCCGTCCTTCGCGCAGCGCGGCGAGGTGACCGGCGAAGCCCTTGGCCGTCTTCTGCTCCGGCCGCGTGCCGACCACGTCGTCGTACAGCCCGACGCCACCGGCACCGAGGCCGGCGACCAGGGCGGCCCCGCCGGAGGCTCCGCTGGTGGCACCGAACGCTGCGGCGGCGGCCGCACCGGCGGCCAGCGCCGGCCCGGCGGCCAGGGTCACCGTCCGGCCGCGAAAGTTGGTGCGTTGCAACGAGGGCTCGGCCGGGGAGGTACGCACCTCGCGCAGCGCGTAGCGGGCCGCCGCGGCACCGGCGCCGGCGATCAGGAGCCGGCCCAGCGCTCTCACGCCGCCGCCTCGTCGGATCCGGACACGGGGGTACGTCGTTCGCTCACTGGGGCAGTCTAGGCAACAGGCCGGAGGCGGCGTTGTCACCGACGCCATACTGGCCGGCCTTCTTCTCGGTGAGCTGCTGCGCCAGGGCAAGGCTGCTGACGAACTGGCCCTGCACGGTGTTGGCGTTGTCGACCGTGGAGATGGTCTGGGCGAGCACCGGATCACCGCGAACCACGGACACCAGGTTGCCGCCGACGGAGCCGTTGCCGGCCACCACGATCGACCCGGTCCGGTCGAACTGCTCAGCGATCTTGACGACCGACTCGTCCCGCTTGTCGGAGTCCTTGTCGACGTACGGCTGGCCGCTGACCACGACGACCGCCTCCGCCGAGCCGGTGACCTTGTTGTTGTCGGTGGTCAGGTAGCCGGCGTTGTTGTACGCGGCGAGCACCGCGCGCCGGTCGGCGTCGCTGACCGGCGCGGTGCCCTGGGACCGGTCCAGCAGGACGCTGGCCAGCAGCGCGCTGGAGGTCTCCACACCGTGCCCGTTGCCCGGCAGGCCGGTCGTCTGCGCGGTCGGTCGGGCGGCGGTGACGGCCAACTCCAGAAGGTTGGAATTGTTGTCGGGGTTGATGAACTTGTCCTGCAGGTCGACGCGGCCGGTGACGGTGGCGCCGGATTGCTGGATCTTCTTGAGCACGCCCTCGGTGTGGTCGCGGCCGTTGGGCAGGCTGAGCACCACCACCCGGCGCCCGGTGAGGGTGCCCGGGAGGACGACCTGGGACAGCTGCTCGGCGAAATCCTCCTCCAGCGCGAGCTGCTTCTCCATGCTGTTGACCTGCTGACGCCACTGCTGGTTGTCCTTGCGCAGCCCGGTGACCTGCTCCTTGAGCGAGTCGGCGACCGGGCCGTTGAGGGCGGCTGTGCCGACCACCAGGCCGATCGCCAGAGCCAGGAAGACCGCGGTGAGGGACACCACGTGGTAGCGGAAGTTGATCACGCTTGCAGCCTCTTGATCGGTCGGGAACTAGAAAAGCCGGTACAGCTGGAACACGAAATTGTCCCACCACTCGGCGACCACGCCCAGGTACGCCTTCCCGACGGTCGAGACGGCCACCGCGGAGGCCATCGCCGCGATCGCCGACAGCACCAGCAACAGCAGCGACGAACCCGAGATGCTCTGCCGGTAGAGCCGGCTCACACCCTTGGCGTCGACCAGCTTGCCACCGACCTTCAGCCGGGTCAGGAACGTCGAGGCCATCCCGCCGCGACCCTTGTCGAGAAATTCGACAAGGGTGGCGTGGGTGCCGACCGCGACCAGCAGCGAGGCACCCTTCTCGTCGGCGAGCAGCATGGCCAGATCCTCGCTGGTCGCCGCGGCCGGGAAGAGAACCGCCGGCACGCCGAGGCCGTTGACCCGGGGCAGGCCGGGCGCCCGCCCGTCCGGGTACGCGTGCACGATCACCTCGGCGCCGCAGCGCAGCACGTCGTCGGTGACCGAATCCATGTCGCCGATGATCATGTCGGGGGTGTACCCGGCCTCGACCAGCGCGTCCGCGCCGCCGTCGACGCCGATGAGCACCGGCTTGAACTCCCGGATGTACGGGCGCAGCACGTCCAGGTCGGCCTTGTAGTCGTAGCCGCGCACCACGATCAGGCAGTGCCGACCCTGCATCTGGGTCTCGATGTCCGGTACGCCCACACCGTCGAGCAGCAGGTCGCGCTCCTGGCGGAGGTAGTCCATCGTGTTGGCGGCGAACGCCTCCAACTGCACCGACAGACCCTCCCGGGCATCAGCCATCGCCTTGGCGACCGACTCGGTGTCCTGCAGGCTGCCGTGCGCCACCGGCTCGTCACCGGCGAAGACCGTGTTGCCCTCGATGCGCACCTGGTCGCCCTCGCGGATCTGCTCGAAGACGCCCTCCCCCAGGTCGTCCAGGAGCGGAATGCCGGCGGCGACCAACACCTCCGGGCCGAGATTCGGGTAACGGCCGGAGACCGACGGCTTCGCGTTGAGCACCGCGGCGACCCCGACAGCTACCAGGGAATCGGCCGCCACCCGGTCCAGGTCGACGTGGTCGATGATCGCGATGTCACCGGGGCGCAGCCGACCGACCAGGCGTTTGGTCCGGCGATCAAGGCGCGCGGTGCCGAGGACTCTGCCCGGTTCGGAGTTCCGGTTCCGGCGCAACGTGGGTAGACGCATCGTGACCATCCTGGCATGTGGGGCAGGCTTTTCTGTCGCGACATGCCTGAGCAGGGCCGCCTACCCAGGGAAGCACACGCCGGCACAGGCCGATGTGCTTGCGCTCACAATACGCGGCGTCACAACCTTCTTTCCTTCGCCGCCACTGCCAGAAGCTCCTCGGCGTGGGCGATACCCAGATCCGAATCCGGCAAACCGGCGAGCATCCGGGCCAACTCCCGGGCCCGCTCGGTGTCCTCCACGACCCGCACCCCGCTGGTGGTCACCGCGCCGCCGGTGTCCTTCGCCACCACCAGGTGCCGGTCGGCGAACGCGGCCACCTGCGGCAGGTGTGTGACGACCAGCACCTGGTGGCTGCGGGCCAGCCGGGCCAACCGCCGGCCGATCTCCACCGCCGCCTGACCGCCGACCCCCGCGTCGACCTCGTCGAAGACCAACGTGGGCGGGCCGCCCGAGCCGGCGAAGACCACCTCGATGGCGAGCATCACCCGGGACAACTCACCGCCGGAGGCGCCACGCTGCAACGGCAACGACGGCGCGCCCGGGTGGGCCAGCAACCGCAACTCCACCTCGTCACCACCGTCCGGGGTGACACCCACCTCGACGCCGTTGACCGACAGCGTCGGCTCGGCGCGCCCGGCCGGGCGGGGCAGCACCGCCACCTCGATCCGCGCGTGTGGCATGGCCAGACCGGCCAGCTCGACGGTGACCTGGTCGGCGAAACGGATCGCCGCCTCCTGCCGGGAGGCGGACACCCGCCCGGCCAGGTCGGCCACCTCGACGGCGAGCCGCTGACCCTCCCGCTCCAACTCGTCGAGCAGATCGTCGGACGTCTCCAGGTCGGACAGTCGGGTGCGAGCCCGATCGGCCCAGGCGATCACCCCGTCGACGTCGTCGGCGTACTTGCGGGTCAGCGCGCGCAGCGCCGCCCGCCGCTCGTAGACGTGCTGCAACCGGGCCGGGTCCGCGTCGAGCGTCGCCAGGTAGGCAGACAGCTCCGCCGACACGTCGGTGACCAGCGTGGCCGCCTCCTCCAGGCGGGCCGCCAGCTCACCCAGCGCCGGGTCGGTGCCGGCCTGCGCCTCCAGCGTCCGCCGGGCGGTGCCGAGCAGCACCGCCGCGTCGGGGGCCTCGTCGGCGGCGTCCGCACCGCCCGCCACGCACTGCTGGGCGATCTGCGCCGCCGTCCGCAGCCCCTCGGCGTGCTCCAGCCGCTGCGCCTCGGTCTTCAGCTCGTCATCCTCACCGGGCTGGGGATCGACCCGGGTGATCTCGTCGAGACCGAGCCGCAGCAGGTCGGCCTCCTGGCTGCGCTCGCGGGCGTTGCGCCGCCGGTCGGCCAGGTCGTCGACCACCCGCCGCCACCCGGTGTACGCCTCGCGCAACGCGTCGAGCAGCTTCTCGTGCGCCGGGCCGGCGAACCGGTCCAGTGCGGCCCGCTGCTCGGCCGGTCGCAGCAGTCGCAGCTGGTCGGACTGGCCGTGCACGGCCACCGCCTGCTCGCCGACCTCACCGAGCATCGACACCGGCATGCTCCGGCCGGCGACATGGGCGCGGGAGCGCCCCTCCACCGTCACCGTGCGGCTCAGCAGCACCGAGCCGTCCTCGTCGGGCTCACCACCGGCCTCGATGATCCGCGCGTGCACCGCGTCGGCGACCCGCCCTTCCAGGCGCAACCGCCCCTCCACCACGGCCCGGCCGGGTTGGGCGCGGACCCGCCCGGCGTCGGCCCTGCCCCCGAAGAGCAGGCCGAGGCCGGTGACCACCATCGTCTTGCCCGCACCGGTCTCGCCGGTGATGACGTTCATCCCGCCGGTCAACGGCAGCGTGGTGTCGTCGATGACGCCCAGTCCGGTGATACGCAGCTCTTCCAGCACAGCCACCGACAGTAGACGCGAGGCCCGACAGTTGACCAGCCGACGGGCCCGGGTGCGACCGGCACCCGGCCGACGTACAGTTCTGCCCCGTGCTGGACGTGATCGGCCTGACCGCGGCTGAGGAGGAGCTCTACCGCTGCCTGCTCCAGCTCACCACGGCCCGCGTCGACGAGTTGGTCCGCCGTCTGCACCGGCCGCGCGAGCAGGTCGTCGCCCAGGTCGAGGCACTGCGCAACAAGGGCCTTGTGCAGGCCACCGACAACGACCCGGACGCCCCACTGCGCCCGACCGCCCCGGACGTCGCCCTCGGCGCCACGCTGCTGCGTCGCCAGGAGGACCTGGAGGCGGCCCGCCGACGGGTCACCCAACTGGCCGAGGAGTACCGGTCCGGGCTGCGGCGGCACCACGTCGACCACCTCGTCGAGGTGATCACCGGCGCCCGGGTGCTCCGGGACCGTCTGCGCGATGTGCAGAATGCGGCGCGTACCGAGGTGCTCTGGTTCTGCCGGGCCAACCCCCTGGCCATGGCCGGCCCGGAGAACGTCGAGGAGTTCGACGCGCTGGCCCGCGGGGTGAGCTACCGGGCCATCTACGAGCGTGACATGCTGCTGGAACCGGGCGCGCTGGCCGACCTGGCCAAGGGGGTCACCGCCGGCGAGCAGGCCCGGGTCCTGGACCGGCTGCCAGTCCGACTGGCCATCGTGGACGCCCGCACCGCCATCTGCCCGTTGGTGCCGGACCGCGACGGCGGCGAACCGAGCGCCGCCGTGATCGGCCGCAGTCAACTGCTCGACGCGCTGCTCGCCCTCTTCGAGAGTCACTGGCGGGTGGCCACCCGACTGCGGCTCGACGACCCCCTCGCCGTTCCGGCCACCGAGAGCCGACGACCGGACCCCGACGACCATCCGGGCGACGGCTACCAGCCCGACGCCGACGAGGCGCGGCTGCTGTCGCTGTTCGTGGCCGGCGTACCGGACAAGTCCATCGCCTCCCAGCTCGGGGTGAGCCGGCGCACCGTGCAACGGCGGATCGCCGACCTGATGGCCGCCGCCGGCGTGGACACCCGGCCCGGGCTGGCGTTCCAGGTCGCCCGGCGCGGCTGGCTCTGACGCCGAAGGGCCCGCCGTCGGTCGACGGCGGACCCCTACCCGTGCGGGTGGGGCGGCTGGCCGCCCCACCCTGCCCAGGTCAGCGCAGCCCGTACGCCTGGAGCACCGTCTGGTCGACGGTGTTGCCGGCCCGGTCCGTGGCGTGCACCCGCAGCGACACCGTTCCGCGCCCAGCCGGCACGGTCGCGGTGTACCGGGTGCCCGACCCCGAGGTTTGCGCGTTCCGCCAGGTGCGGCCCCCGTCGAAGGAGACCTGCACCCGCACCGTGGTGCCGCTGGGCGCGGGCACTCCGGCCGGCTGGCGCAGGGTCAGCCCCACCTGGTGCGGCCGGTTGCCGCGTACCGTGCCGAGCAGGTCGGCCGGCACCCGGTAGTCCACCTGCAGCAGCGACAACGGTTTGGCGGCGTCGCCCGCCGGTCGGGCCGAGGTGAACTCCCAGGCCGTGTCGGTCCGGGTGGCGTAACGCCAGTCGGCCGAGGACCGCCGCGTGGTCAGGTCCAGCCGGTAACGGGCCGACCCGGCCGTGGTGGGCACCGGCGCCCACCCGCTAGACAGGTCGGCGATCTGCTGCCCGTCGCGGCTGACCCGGGCCTCGACGGTGTCCGACTCCTCGCTGTCGCCGGCCACGCTGTAGTGGCCGTCGGCGTCGACGAACTCGGGCACCCGCAGGTTGAGGCTGTCACCGGTGCGCGTGGGCACCGGCGCCCCGCTGGCCGGTACGGCCGGACGGACCACCGGCGCGTGCCAGGTCTCGGTCTCCCGGTCGTCGGCGGCGTAACGCCGGGGCTCCTCGGTCAGCCCGCCGGTCAGCTGCCCCCACTGCATGAACATCGACTTGTGCAGCACCCGGTGCTGCCACCAGTTGTCCCCGGCGCTGACGAACTCCTGACGGGTGGTGCCGTTGCGGACCAGACGCTGGTCGTCGTTCCAGGAGTACTCCTGCCACGGACGCCAACCGAACCGCTGCTCGGTGGCCCACCCCGCGCCCGTGTCGCCGTAGCTCACGGTCACCTCGGCGGTGTTCTTCGCGGTCACGGTGTGCACGATCCGCTCCGGCACCCGACCCTTCGACACCTGCCACACGTCGTAGAGGTAAGGACTGTCCACGGTCAGCGTCAGATCCAGCGTCGCCCGGCCCTTCCTGGCCGCAGCGATCAGCCGCTGCCCGTCGTCGTACGCCACCACCATCGACGGGATCGGCAGCCGATCCCCGGTCGGACGCCACACCGTCCACGCGCTGAAGTCCGCCGCACGGACGATCAGCACCGCGGCGGCACCGGCGGCCGAGGCGGCGGCGATCTGCTCCTCCTCCGACCGGTCGGGGTCGGCGGTGAGCAGCGCCGCGGCGCCCCGAACCCGGGTCAGATCGGCGGGGGTACCCATGCCGGCCCAGACCAACGGCAGCTTCCGCCGGCCGGTCGGCGCCGGAGACATTCCCACCAGGTTGATGTCCAGCGGACCGGACACCCCACTGATCTTCGCGTCCACCATGGGCGCGACGAGCTGCCAGCGCGAGGCGAACTCGAACTCGCCCTGGCGCACCGGACGGGTCGGCGTGACGTTGACCTGCTGAACAGTGCTGTAGGTCATCACACCGTGGTCGACCTGTCGACCGTTTCCGAAGACCCGGTGCTCGTAGAAGCTGATCGTCGACCGCTGCTCGGAGGGCTTCGGCGTCTCGATCCGCACCGGGGTGCCCGTGCGCGGGTCGAGCACCACGGTGACGTCCCGGTCGACCATCAGCTCCGGGTCGGTGACCAGGGTGATCTGCTCGTCCAGCGGAGCGCCGTGCTCGATCAACGCCTGGACCAGGTACGGGCCCTCCTCGACCTGCACGTGAACCTCGCCGGCGACCCAGCCGAGCCAGTCGGACTCGGGCTGCTCGCCGAAGAGGGTGAGCACCGACGCGACACCCGGCTGCCCCTGCATGTCCAGCGCCCGCACGGTCACGGTGTGCAGCGGGCCGCTGAGGGTGAGCGCGACCGCGGTGCGCACCGCGACACCGTCCGCGCCGGTGGCCACCAACCACCCGCTGTGCAGGCCACGGTCCAACTTCGCCGGATCCGCACGTAGCGCAACGGCGACGCTGCCGCCGGCCGGCACGCTCACCTCCGCGCCGCCCACCGAGACCCCGTCGGTCTCGGCCGTGCGGGTGTCCAGGTTGCGCAACTCCAGGGCCAGCCGCAGGGTCTGCGAGGCCGCCGTGCCGTTGGTGTACGTGACCGTCCGCTCGGCCGTCGCCGCACCGGTGCTGAGCCGGCCGAAGTCGGCGGTGCCCGACCCGTACACCCGCTGGCCAAGTGCCCGGGCCACGTCGACCCGGCCTGCGCCCTGCTCGAACACGGTCAGGGCCGGGTTCGCCTTCGTGGTGCTGACCAGCGCGTCCTTGAGCTTCCCGGCGGCCCAGTCCGGGTGTTCCTGGGCGAGGATCGCCGCCGCGCCGGCCACGTGCGGGGTGGCCATCGAGGTCCCGGACGCGGTCGTGTAGGCGTCGCCCACCGGCGTGCCCATGGTGGTGCCGGCGGCTCGCGCGGCGATGATGCCGACGCCCGGCGCGGTGATCTCCGGCTTCAGGCCGTTGTCGCCGAGCCGCGGGCCCCGGCTGGAGAACTCCGCCAGGTTGTCGTTGCGGTCCACGGCGCCGACGGTGAGCGCGGCGGCGGCCGCGCCCGGAGCGCCGACGGTACGCGCCGCGCCCTCGTTGCCGGCGGCGACCACGAAGAGGGTGCCGGTCTCGGCGGTCAGGTCGTTGACCGCCAGGCTCATCGGGTCGGTGCCGTCGGTCGCGGAGCCACCGAGGCTCATGCTGACCACCTTCGCACCGGAGCGGGCGGCCCACTCCATGCCCTCGATGATGGACGAGCTGTAGCCGGAGCCACCGTCGTCGAGCACCTTGCCGATCAGCAACTGCGCGCCCGGGGCGACTCCCTTACGCAACCCGTCGGACGCGGCGCCGCTGCCGGCGATGGTCGCCGCCACGTGGGTGCCGTGGCCATGCCCGTCGCGGGCGCTGCCGCTGCTGGAGAAGTCCTGCGCCTCGGCGATCCGGCCGGCCAGGTCGGGGTGCGTGGCGTCGACGCCGGTGTCGAGCACCGCGACCTTCACGCCGGTACCGTCCCGACCGGCCGCCCAGGCGATCGGGGCGCCGATCTGCGGCACGCTGTGCTCCAGCGTCGGGCGGACCTTCCCGTCCAGCCAGATCCGCGCGACACCGGCGCCGAGCGTGGCCGACGAGCCGGCGGCGGCACGCTGCCCAGGCGTGCCCCGCAGCGACGTCCACAGGCCACCGAGGTCACCCTTGCCGACCCGTAGCGCGGCGCCGTTGATGCTCTCCAACGGTCGGGTGTCGGTGGCGCCGGCGAGCGCCCTGACCCGTCCGGCGGCCGGCTCCTGATAGCGGACGATCAGCGGCAACGCGCCCTGCGCGCCGTCGCCGTACCCGTCGGCGGCCAACTCCTGCACGTCGAACAGGTCGGGATCGAGCACCCCCGCGGAGAGGTACGGCACGACGTCGCTCGGCAGCACCCGCAGCCCGCCGTCGACCTCGACGGTCTGGAAGGTGATCCGGTTCCGGCCAGGGCCGGGGCGGACGGTGGCGGTGACCCGGCCGGGCGCCGCCTGCACCAGGTCGACCTGGTCGCCGGTGATCAGGGTGATGCGAACGGGCGCGACGCCCGGAGCGGGCGTGCCCGAGTTCGGGCCGGTGGGCCGGGCGGGCGGGTCGGCGGACGCCGGTGCGGCGAGGCCGACCACCAACGCGCCGACCGCGCCGACGGCGAGCCAGCGTGGGGACCAGTGCATGCGATGTGCTCCTCTACTCCTCCAGGCCCGCCATCCGTGGATGAGGGCCGATCGGAGTCTGCGACGGAGCCTGTCGCCAGGTCACTAGTCGTCGACCGCCGCAGCGGCGACATGTCGTCAGGTGGACAGCTGACGTCCACCGAGGGTGTGCGCGGCGATCACCGGCGGCTGCCGCGCCACCCGTGCACGGGAAGGCCGAACTTGGCGACCAGCCGGTCGGTGAACGGGCGGGCCCGCAGCCGCACGATGCGCACCGGCAGGGCGCCCCGCCGCACCGTCACCCGCGCGCCGGGCGGCAGGTCGTAGACGCGCCGCCCGTCGCAACAGAGCACGGCAAGGGTGGTGAACGGGTCGACGGTGATCACGAAGGTGGACGTCGGGGCCGTGACCAGCGGGCGGCTGAACAACGCGTGCGCGCTGATCGGCACCAGCAGCAGCGCCTCCACCTCCGGCCAGACCACCGGCCCGCCGCCGGAGAACGCGTACGCGGTGGAGCCGGTCGGGGTGGCACAGACGACACCGTCGCACCCGTAGCGGGACAGCGGCCGCCCGTCCACGTCGACGAGCAGCTCAAGCATCTGTGCCCGCTCGCCCTTCTCGACGCTGATCTCGTTGAGCGCCCAGGACTCGATGGTCGGGCCACCGTCGAACTCGGCGGTGACGTCCAGCGTGAGCCGCTCGTCGACGGTGTAGTTGCGCCCGACGACGTCACGGACCGCGGTGTCCAGGTCGTCGATCTCCGCCTCGGCCAGAAAGCCCACCTTGCCGAGGTTGATGCCGAGCAACGGCGCCTTCGCCGGACGGGCCAGCTCGGCGGCGCGCAGGAAGGTGCCGTCCCCACCGAGCGCGAAGACGATCTCGGCGCCCTCGGCGGCCAGCGGGCCAGCAACCGGCACCACGCCGGGCAGGTCGAGGTCTTCGGCCTCCTCGGCCACCACCCGCACCTCGAAACCCGCGGCGATCAGGTCGGCGGCGACCGACCGGGCGTGCTCCGTGCTGCGCCGACGGCCGGTGTGGGTCACCAGCAGCGCGGTCCGGCTCATCGGGCCACCCGCCCATCCGGGACCGGACGGCGTCGCGCCACCGTCGCCGTTGCCCCGGCGCGGCCGCGTGTCGTCCCGCGGGCCGTTCCGGTGCCCTCGCTGCGCGCGTTCACCCTGCGATCTCCTCCGCCGCCGCCACGTCCGGCACGTCGCCGGCCGTCGTCGGGCCATCCGGCCCGGCCGCCACCACGGCCCGCACCCGCTGCGGATCGGCCGGTGGTGCGCCCCGGCGCAACCATACGAAGAACTCCACGTTGCCGCTCGGCCCGGGCAGCGGGCTGGCCGCCACGTCGGCCAGCCCGAGGCCGAGCTTCGCGGCCGCCGCGGCCACGTCCAGCACCGCTTCGGCCCGCAGCTCCGGATCGCGGACCACGCCGCCCGCGCCGACCCGATCCTTGCCGACCTCGAACTGCGGCTTGACCATCAACGCCAGGTCACCGTCGTCGCGGGTGCAGCCGGCCAACGCCGGCAGCACCAGCCGCAACGAGATGAACGACAGGTCGGCCACCGTGAGATCGACCGGGCCGCCGATCGCGTCCGGATCGAGGGTACGGACATTGGTGCGTTCGAGAACGCGGACCCGCTCGTCGGTGCGCAGCGACCAGGCGAGCTGCCCGTAACCGACGTCCACGGCCACCACCTCGGCGGCGTCGGCGCGCAGCAGCACGTCGGTGAAGCCACCGGTCGAGGCGCCGGCGTCCAGGCAGCGCCGCCCGGCGACACGCAGCCCACCGGGGCCGAACACGGCCAACGCGCCCGCGAGCTTGTGCCCGCCCCGGGAGACGTACTCCTCGGTCGGGTCCTCGCCGGTGACCAGCAGTGGATCGGCGGGGTCGACCATCGCGGCGGCCTTGCGCGCGACCACCCCGCGCAGCTGGACCCGGCCGGCCTCCACCAACGCGGCGGCCTGCTCCCGGGAGCGGGCCAAACTGCGGCGGACCAGTTCGGCGTCCAGCCGGTTGCGACGTGCCATGGGTGGTTCTCCGGTCTGCTCAGGCCTGGTCGTGCCGCTCAGGTCTGGTCGATGGTGGCGAGGGTTTCCCGCAGCGTCTCGTAGGCCGCCTCGTACTGCGCGATCTGGTCGGCCGGGGCAAGCGTCGCCGCGTTGGCCATGGCCTGCACGGCGGCGTCCACCGCCGGGTGCCGCGCCACGTCGTCCCCGACGTCCGGCAGCGGCCCGGGGCGGGCGCCCACCGGAGGGCCAGGCCGAGCGACGAACGACCCACCGGCCAGCGGGCCGGGACGGGCGGCGGGCGGCGGACCGGGACGCCAGTCGCCGGTCACCGAGGGCTCCGGCCGGTGGCGACGGCGCTCATTCGGCGCCGTCCGGCGGCTGCTTGCGGACCGCCTTCTTGGCGGGCATGACCGCCGGAGTCGGGACGTCGTCGTCGGTCCGGCTGATCGTCGCGGGCGCCTTCTTCACGACCGCCTTCTTGGCGATCGCCTTCTTCGCGACAGCCTTCTTGGCCACCGACGCGGAGACCGGGGCACCCGCCGAGGCATCCGACGGCACGAGACCGGTGCCGGGCTTCGCGGCGAGGGTCGGGTCGGGTTGCTCCGCGGGGCCGGCGGTCGGCGCGATGGCCGGCTCGGCGGCACGCGCCTCGCGCAGCTGCCGTTCCAGGTCGTGCACCCGTCGGGTCAGCTCGGCCACCTCGTCGGAGGTGGCCAGGCCGACCGCGCCGAGGGCCCGATCGACCTCGAAGCGAACCAGCTTGGTCAGCGCCTCCCGGTTGGCGGCGCCGGTGGTGATCAACTCCTCGCCCAGGGCCTGAAGTTGGGCGGCGGTCGCGCCACCGGACCCGACGAGACGACGTGCCACGTCCTGGGCCTTCTTCCGGGGCGCCTCCGCAAGGCCCAGGGCCAGCTCGAGGTAGGCGCGCCACGCGTCCTGCATGCCTGAATCCTTCCACGGGGCGGGGTGTGCAGGTGTCACGCTACCGGGCACCCCGGACTGTCCCGTGCGGTACGGTGCCGAGGACGGCGTGGCGATCAACGAGGGGGAGACGTGGCCAGCGTGGACGAGTGCCGGCAGGCGTTACAGGAGCTGGCTGCCCGGCTGGATCGCAACGCCGAGACGGTGCGCGAACGAATCGACCTGGACCGGACCCTGGCGTGCCGAATCACCGACCTGGACACCGCGTTCCACGGCCGGATCACCGGCGGCCGTCTGGTCGAGCTGACCGACGGCGACGACCCCCAGGCCAAGATCGCGCTGAGCACGTCCAGCGACGACCTGCTCGCCCTGGTCCGCGGCGATCTGGACGTCACCGGCGCGGTGGCCTCCCGCCGGGTCTCGATCAAGGCCAACCCGTTCGACCTGCTGAAGTTGCGCAAGCTGCTCTGACGAGCGCCGGTCAGTTGAACCGGGTTACGCCGCAGCGGAAAGACCGAAGCTCTCCAACGCGTGTGCCGCGTCCGCGCCGATCGGACGGATCTTCGGCAGCGCCGACACCGGTGCCGACCAGGCCGCCGCGCACAACGCGGCCAGCGCGTCCAACGGCCGACCTGACCCGGCCAGCTCCAACGTGCCGTCGCGGTCGGTCACGGACCAGCCGCCAGCGTCCACCGGGCCCGGAACCCGCACGGCGGCAGCCGGGTCGAAGAGCCCTGCCAGGTCCCCCGCGACATACGTGGGACGCCGTTGCGGCTCAGCGGCCAGCAGATCCGGTACGCCGCTGACGCCCGTGAGCACGAGCAGGCTGTCCAGCCCGGCACGGCGGGCGCCCTCGATGTCAGTGTCCAGCCGGTCGCCGACCACCAGGCTCCGGCCACCGCCACTGCGCCGGGCGGCGGTCTCGAACAATGCCGACTCCGGCTTGCCGACCACCACGTCGGGGTCCCGCTCCAGCGCCGTACGCAGCACAGCGACCAGCGAACCGTTGCCCGGCAATGGTCCCCGCCCACTGGGCAGCGTCCGGTCGGTGTTCGTGGCGATCCAGAGCGCACCGGCCCGCACCGCGACCGACGCTTCGGCCAGCTCGGCCCAGCCGACCTGCGGGCCGTACCCCTGCACCACCGCGGCCGGTTTCTCGTCGGCTTGAGTGACCGGGGTCAGGCCGACCGCGCGCAGCTCAGCACGCAGCGCCTCCGCGCCGACCACCAGCACCGGCGCGCCGGCGGGCAGTCGGTCACGGAGCAGCTCGGCCGAAGCGGCGGCGGAGGTGAGCACTTCCTCCGGCCGGGCCGGCACGCCCATTCCGGTCAGCAGGTCGGCGACCTCGCTGGACCGGCGGGACGCGTTGTTGGTGGCGTACGCCACCGCCCGTCCCTCGGCGTGCAGCCGGGCCACCGCCTCGACGGCGCCGGGGATCGGTCGGTCGATCAGGTAGATCACCCCGTCCAGGTCGAAGACGACCAGGGTGTACCCGTCGACCAGCCGATCCCCCGCGCCCGCGCTCACCGCTGCGTCGACCCCGACTCGTCGTCCCGGGCCGGAGCGGTCCCGTCGGCGGTCACCGCGTCGCCGGACGTCACGCTGCTGTCAGCAGCGGTGTCCGCGACGGTGTTGCCGCCCTCGGCCGGGTGACTGTCCTCGTCCTCGGCGTCGAAGCCTTCGTCGTCGGCAGGACGGCCGGCAGTGCCGCCCTCCTCGTCGTCGTCGAAGTCCTCGCGGTCTTCATCGTCGTCGTCGTCTTCATCGTCGTCGTCTTCATCGTCGTCGTCTTCGTCGTCGTCGTCGTCTTCATCGTCGTCGTCTTCGTCGTCGTCGTCGTCGTCGTCTTCGTCTTCGTCTTCGTCTTCGTCGTCTTCATCGTCGTCGTCGCTGACCAGGTCGGCGTCAGGTTGGGCCGGCACCGCGCCGGGAGCACCCGGACCTGCGGCCATCTCCTCGGCGGCCTCGTCCTCGTCGTCACCCTCGATGACCACGCCGTCGAGTTCCAGCAGCCGCTCGGCGGCGTCGGTCTCGCCCTCGGTGTCCACGTCGGCAGCACGGGAGAACCACTCGCGGGCCTCCTCGCGCCGGCCCACGGCGAGCAGCGCGTCGGCGTAGGCGTAACGCAGCCGCGGCGTCCACGGCACTGTCGCCTCGCTGGTCAGGTCCGGGACCTGGAGCATCGCCACTGCGGCGTCCTTCTGCCCGAGGTCACCCCGGGCGCCGGCGGCGACGATCAGCAGCTCGATAGCCACAGCCTGGTTCAGCTTCTCCTGGTCAGCGCCGCGGAACAGGTCGATGGCCCGCTCCGGCCGACCCAGAGCCCGCTCACAGTCCGCGAGCACGGCCAGGTGGCTCTGCAGCCCGCTCATCCGGTGGTACGTGCGCAGCTCGGCGATCGCCGTCTGCCACTCCCCCGCGTGGTACGCGGCCAGGCCGACCGCCTCACGCACCGCGGAGATACGCGAAGCGAGCCGCCGGGCGGCAAGCGCGTGCGCCAACGCCTCGGCCGGGTCCTCGTCGATCAGCTGACCGGTCGCAACCAGGTGCCGGGCCACCGTCTCGGCGACCGGCTTGTTCAGCGAGAGCAGCTCAGCGCGAACGTCCTTGTCGAGGTCGGTCGCCACGATGTCGTCCGGCAACGCCGGGGCCGAGCTACGCCCGCCCTCGAACGACTCGGAGCCGCCAGCGCGGTCGTCACGGCGGAACTCTCCCTCGCGACGCGGCCGCTCGTCGGCCCGGGAACCACCGTCGCGGTCACCGCCGCGGTAGCCGCCCTCGCGGTCACCGCCACGGAAGCCGCCGCCCTCACGCGGGCCACTCGGCCGGGAGCTGTCACGGTCGCCCCCACGGAAACCACCCTCACGACGGTCACCACCGCGGAAACCGCCTTCACGGGGCGCGCCACCCTCGCGACGATCGCCGCCACGGAAACCACCCTCACGGTCACCGCCACGGAAGCCGCCCTCACGGGGAGCACCACCCTCGCGACGATCGCCGCCACGGAAACCACCCTCACGGTCACCGCCACGGAAACCACCTTCGCGGTCACCGCCACGGAAACCACCCTCACGCGGGGCACTCGGCCGGGAGCCGTCACGGTCGCCCCCACGGAAACCACCTTCGCGACGGTCGCCGCCACGGAAGCCACCTTCACGGGGAGCACCACCCTCACGGCGGTCACCACCACGGAAGCCGCCCTCGCGGTCACCGCCACGGAAACCACCCTCACGCGGGGCACTCGGCCGGGAGCCGTCACGGTCGCCCCCACGGAAACCACCCTCACGACGATCGCCGCCACGGAAACCGCCCTCACGGGGCGCGCCGCCCTCGCGACGATCCCCGCCACGGAAGCCGCCCTCGCGGTCACCGCCACGGAAACCACCCTCACGCGGGGCACTCGGCCGGGAGCCGTCACGGTCGCCCCCACGGAAACCACCCTCACGGCGGTCACCGCCACGGAAGCCACCCTCACGAGGCGCACCACCCTCGCGACGATCGCCGCCACGGAAGCCGCCCTCACGGGGCGCACCACCCTCACGGCGGTCCCCGCCACGGAAGCCGCCCTCGCGGTCACCGCCACGGAAACCGCCCTCACGGCGGTCACCACCGCGGAAACCACCTTCGCGCGGAGGACCCGAGCGCGAACCATCACGGTCGCCGCCACGGAAGCCACCCTCACGGGGCGCGCCGCCCTCACGACGATCGCCGCCACGGAAACCGCCCTCGCGGTCACCGCCACGGAAACCACCCTCACGCGGGCCACTCGGCCGGGAGCCGTCACGGTCGCCCCCACGGAAACCACCCTCACGGCGGTCACCACCACGGAAACCACCCTCGCGGTCACCACCACGGAAACCACCCTCGCGGTCGCCACCGCGGAAGCCACCTTCACGCGGGGCACCCGAGCGCGAACCATCACGGTCACCACCACGGAAACCACCCTCGCGGGGTGCACCCGGACGCGAGTCACCGCGGTCGCTGCTGCGGAAACCACCCTCGCGACGATCCCCGCCACGGAAGCCGCCTTCGCGGTCACCGCCACGGAAGCCGCCCTCGCGGGATGGGCCGGAGCGGGTGCGGTCGCCACCCTGGTAGCCGCCCTCACGACGATCCCCGCCACGGAAACCACCCTCGCGGTCGCCACCGCGGAAGCCACCCTCACCCGGGGCACCCGAGCGCGAACCATCACGGTCACCACCACGGAAACCACCCTCGCGCGGAGCACCTGAGCGCGAACCATCACGGTCGCCACCGCGGAAACCACCTTCACGCGGAGCACCTGAGCGCGAACCATCACGGTCGCCACCGCGGAAGCCGCCCTCACGGCGGTCGCCGCCACGGAAGCCGCCCTCACGCGGGGCACCCGAGCGCGAACCATCACGGTCGCCGCCACGGAAACCACCCTCGCGCGGAGCGCTGGACCGCGAGCTGTCCCGGTCACCACCACGGGAACCAGAGTCGCGGCCGCCGGCGTATCCGCCTCGGGCGCCGCCACCGCTGTCCCGGTCTCCCCGGTACGGGGGACGGTCGCGGTCGTCGCGACGCGGGCCGCGGTCGCGCCCACTTGGGCCGTCAGTACGGTCTTCGTTGCGACGGGGACGGTCTCCGTCCTGCGGTCCTGAACTCACAGGTACATCCTTCCTGATTGCGCCACCAATGGCGCTACGCAGTCGAGGGCCGACCCAAATGGGCGGCCCTCGACTGGAAGATTGTCCGGCGGTGTCCTACTCTCCCACACCCTCACGAGTGCAGTACCATCGGCGCTGGAGGGCTTAGCTTCCGGGTTCGGAATGTGACCGGGCG